>JAFQVE010000520.1 GCA_017408185.1 Oscillospiraceae bacterium
AACTGGGGTGCAAACCACGGCGCAATTTCTTACGGACACATCGGCGCTGACCTTATCACGCTCTGTTCAATGCTCCGTATTCCGGTATGTATGCACAATGTTCCGGAAGAGAAGATTTTCCGCCCGAGCGCGTGGAATGCTTTCGGTATGGATAAAGAGGGACAGGATTACCGCGCCTGCGCAGCATTCGGACCGCAGTTTAAGAAGTAGGTGAAAGACTATGCAGACTTGTCTTGCGATTGATATAGGTGCCTCCGGAGGACGCCACATTCTCGGCAAATTGGTGGACGGACGGCTTGTAATGCGTGAGGTGTACCGTTTTGAAAACGGCATTGAGGAAAAGGGCGGAGTTCTTACCTGGAATATAGATTCGCTTTCCGAGAATATTATCCGCGGGCTTGAAGTCTGCCGCGATGCGGGAGAAATCCCCGATACCGTGGCGATTGACACGTGGGGTGTTGATTATGTTCTCCTTGATGAGAACGGCAAGCCGATTTATCCGTGCATTGCATACCGTGACGACAGGAATGAAGCGGCGATCCCCGAGGTCGAAAAGATAATCTCATTTGACGAGCTTTATGCAAGGACCGGCATCCAGAAAGCAAGCTACAACACCGTTTATCAGCTGATGTGTGATAAAACAAGCGGAAAGCTTGCAAAGGCATCGTATATTCTCCTGATGCCCGATTATTTTTCGTATGTCCTTACGGGCGTAATGAAAAATGAATATACTATGGCAAGTACATCCTCGCTCGTAAATGCGAAGACTCGGCAGTGGGATATGGAGCTTATTGAAAAGCTGGGATATCCGAAAAAGCTTTTCCGTCCTCTTTGCGAGCCGGGAACAGCTGTCGGTCGCTTCTCACCGGAGATTGAGGCGAGAGTCGGTTTTTCGGCAGAGGTAATCTTTGCACCGGCGCACGATACTCAGTCAGCCGTCCTTGCGTGCCCGATAGACGATGAAAGCGTATACATCTCATCCGGTACATGGAGTCTTGTCGGTACAGAGCTTGAGAGCCCGGTTTCGACGGATGCCGCGAAAACAGCAAATTTTGCAAACGAAGGTGGGGCAGCGGGAAGATACTGCTTCCTCAAAAATATAATGGGTATGTGGCTTTTCCAGAGCATAAGGAAGGAAATCGGCAAAGACAAATACAGCTATGACGATATGATGCATATGGCAATGGAAAGCACATATGACAGCGCGATTGACCCGACGGACAACGCGTTCCTTGCGCCGAAGAGTATGGTTGAGGCAATCCGCACATATCTCGGGGAGCCTGAGCTTCCTGTGGCAGATGTTCTGCGCTCGGTTTATCTCGGGCTTGCGCGGTCGTATAAAAAAACGGTTGACGAGATAAGCTCGGTTACAGGAAAAAAGGTAAGCCGTATATGCATTGTCGGCGGCGGAAGCCGTGATGAATACTTAAACCGCTTAACGTACGAGGTCACCGGCTGCAGAGTAAGCGCGGGACCGACGGAAGGCACTGCGGCAGGAAACATCCTTTCGCAGATTATGGCAAAAAATCCGTCCTTCACTCTTGCTGATGCGCGAAAGTGCATAAAGGACACATTTGCAATCAAAGAAATATAAAGAAAATGCTAAAAAGCTCCGGAACGCAAAGAGGATAAACTTTTTGCAAGAAAAATCCAAAACATTGTTTGTGATTTTTCTTGCAAATGTGATGTGTTTATGCTACAATATAGGGTGGAAATTAATCAGGAGGTCTTTTATATGTCAGGAAAAGTCATCCTCGGTGCTCAGTGGGGCGATGAGGGAAAGGGTAAATTTATTGATATTTTTGCATCGGAGGCAGACCTTGTTGTTCGTTCTCAGGGCGGTAATAACGCAGGTCACACGGTTATCGTTGGCGATAACGTGTATAAGCTCCATCTCATCCCGTCGGGCATTCTCTATTCGGGAACAATGAATGTTATCGGTTCGGGTGTTGTGCTTGATCCGAAGGTTATTCTTGCTGAAATGGACGAGCTCGCTTCAAAGGGCGCACCGCTTGATAACCTCTTTATCGACGAGCGCACGCACGTTATAATGCCGTGGCACATTGAGCAGGACGGCCTTGAGGAGGCTGCCCGCGGTGCAGGCAATATCGGAACAACCAAGAAGGGCATCGGCCCGTGCTATATGGACAAGGCTCAGCGCATCGGCATCCGTATGCATGACTTCATCTCAAAGGATAAGTTCTTTGCAGCGGTAAAGCGCGTGGGCGAAATGAAAAATAAGCTGTTTGTAAGCTACTATGGCGGCAAGGCACTTGACCTTGATGCAATCGCAGAGGAATACTGGGGCTATGCCCAGCGTCTTGCGCCGATGGTGCGCGATACAAGCGTTATGGTCTTCGATGCAATCAAGGCAGGGAAAAAGGTTCTTTTTGAGGGCGCTCAGGGTACGCTCCTCGATATTGATATGGGTACATATCCGTATGTTACATCCTCTCATCCGGTTGCAGGCGGCGTTTGCGTTGGTGCAGGCATTGGACCGACTCTTATCGACGAGGTTGTAGGCATATTCAAGGGTTACACCACACGCGTCGGTCAGGGACCGTTCCCGACAGAGCTTGATGACGAGGTCGGCGAATACATCCGTCAGGCGGGTGCAGAGTTTGGCGTAACAACGGGCCGCGCACGCAGAACGGGTTGGTTTGATGCAGTTATGGCGCGCTATGCAGTCCGTGTAAACGGTCTTACATCCATTGTAATCAACAAAATTGACCCGCTTCGCGGTCTTCCGAAGATTAAGCTTTGCACAGCTTATGAAATGGACGGCAAGATTATAAACGATTTCCCGGCAGACCTTGATAATCTCGCAAAGTGCAAGCCGGTTTATGAGGAATTTGACGGCTTTGATGAAGATCTTTCCGGAATCAGAAACTACAACGATTTCCCGGAAAGCGTAAAGACATATATCGACGCTGTTGAGAAGGCTTGCGGATGCAAGGTTTCCATCGTTGGTGTAGGTCCTGACCGCGAGCAGATAGTTTATAAGGATTAGGAGAGATTCTTATGTCTAAAATAAATGTTGTAGGTCTTGGATATATCGGGCTTCCGACTGCGCTTATGTTTGCTTCTCACGGCGTTGAGGTTGTGGGAACAGACTATAACGCAGAGCTTGTTGCAACGCTTAACGCAGGGAAAACAACCTTTGAAGAGGATGGGCTTGACGAGCTGTTTGCTAACGCTCTTTCCTGCGGGATAAAGTTCACTACGGAGTATATCGCAACGGACGTTTATATCGTTTCGGTGCCCACTCCGTATGACAAGGCAAGCAAGAAAATTGACCCGAAATACGTTATCAGCGCGGTAAAAAGCGTTATGGCGGTTTGTCCGAAGGGGGCAACGGTTGTTATTGAGTCAACTGTTTCTCCGGGAACAATTGACCGATTTGTGCGTCCGGTTATTGAGGAAAACGGCTTTGTTATCGGTACCGATATCAACCTCGTTCACGCACCGGAGCGTATTATTCCGGGCAATATGGTGTACGAGCTTGAGTATAATTCAAGAACAATCGGCGCGGACAGCAAGGAAATCGGCGAGAAGATAAAGGCTCTTTATGCTTCCTTCTGCAAGGGAGAGATAGTTGTCACAGATATCCGCACAGCAGAGATGTCAAAGGTTGTTGAAAACACCTTCCGTGATATTAACATCGCTTTTGCAAATGAGCTTGCAAAAATCTGCCGCAGTGACGGTATGGATGTTTATGAAATTATCCGCATTGCAAATAAGCATCCGCGCGTAAACATTCTCCAGCCCGGTCCGGGTGTCGGCGGTCACTGTATTTCCGTTGACCCGTGGTTCCTTGTCGGAGATTATCCCGGTCTTGCAAACATCATTCTTGCGGCTCGTAAGATAAACGATTCTATGCCTGAGTTTGTGCTTGAGCGCATCCGTGAGATTATGGATGAAAACAACATCACAGATATTTCGCGTGTCGGTCTTTACGGTCTTACCTATAAGGAAGACGTTGATGATGTGCGGGAGAGCCCGGCACTGCAGATGCTTGACAGCATGAAGCGTCATCTCGGCGGAAAGATTTGTGCTTACGATCCGTTTGTTAAAACCCGTTTGTGTGACGGTCAGGTATTTGACTTTGATGAGTTCTTATCATCGGTTGATATCGTTGTTGTGCTTACATCGCATACGCATATAAAAGAAAACGCGGATCGCCTGAAGGATAAGATTGTTTTCGACACACGAAACATTATTTCCGGCGAAAAGGTTTATAAGCTGTAAGAAGAGTATAATAAGAGGGCGTGTCACAAGCAAAATGATGCTGAGATGCGCTCTTCTTTTTAATATGATGCTCTTGACAATTTGCGATTTTGTGGTATAATCAAAGTAAACAATTTGCGGATTTGCGGTTATCGCCGAAATAAAATTTGCGATTTTGAGGTGCACTGTGTTTAGAAGAAAAATTTATGATAAACTGCTTGAGTGGAAAAAAGAAGCCGACGGGCGTACCGCACTTCTTGTAGAAGGAGCGCGTCGTATCGGGAAATCCACGGTTGTAGAAGAATTTGGAAAGAACGAATACGAAAGCTATATTTTGATTGACTTTGCTTTTGCACCGCAATCTGTGAAAGAGCTTTTTGCGGACATGTCAGATTTAAACTATTTCTTTTTGCAATTGCAATTGCAATATCAAACTGATCTTGTGGAAAGAAAATCCCTGATTATATTTGATGAAGTTCAATTTTGTCCTCTTGCAAGACAAGCAATAAAAGTGCTTGTAAAGGATCGTCGCTACGACTATATTGAAACAGGCTCTCTTATCAGTATAAAGAAAAACGTGCAGGATATTCTTATTCCCAGCGAAGAAAGAAAAATCAGTATGTTCCCGATGGACTATGAGGAATTCAGGTGGGCACTTGGTGATAACGCAACAATTCCGTTGCTAAAAAAAGCCTATGTAGACAAAGTTTCTCTTGGTGATGCCGTGAGCAGAAAAATGATGCGAGATTTCAGATTATATATGTTAGTGGGTGGTATGCCTCAGGCGGTAAACGAATATATCGAGACCAATAATTTCAGGAAGGTTGATTTGATCAAAAGAGATATCCTGAAGCTTTATGATGACGATTTCAGAAAAATTGATCCAACCGGGAGAATTTCTGCATTGTTTGCGGCGATTCCTTCTCAGCTGAACAGCAATGCCTCACGCTATCAGGTATCAGGAGTCCTGAAAAACGAAAGAGCAGACAGCATTCTGGAGCTCTTGTCGGAAATGGTGAATTCAAAAACCGTGCTGATGTCGTATCGTGCAAACGACCCGAACTCCGGGCTTTCTGCAAATAAGGATCTTCGGTTATTTAAGCTGTTTATTTGCGACACCGGGCTATTTACTACGCTGATGTTTAAGGATAAGGACTTTACTGAAAATGAGATATATGAAAAATTGCTAAACGATAAGCTTTCTGCCAATCTGGGATATCTATATGAGAATGCCGTTGCGCAGGCACTTGTTGCAAATGGACGGGAGCTGTTTTATCACAGCTGGCAGAATGAGAGCTCAAAGCATAATTATGAGATTGATTTTCTCGTTACAGACAAAAATAAAATTTGTCCGATCGAAGTAAAATCCTCCGGATATAAGGCGCATGCTTCTCTTGATGAATTTTGCAAGAAATTTTCCGGACGTATTTCAAACAGATACCTCGTGTATACAAAAGATCTGGCAAAAGAAAAAGAGATACTGTATCTGCCGATGTATATGAGCTTCTTGCTGTAAAAGTAAGAAAAAAACCGGCACAATATTTGAAGTAGACATTTCAAATCTGTAAAAAACGGTTGTGGTCAACGAAGACCGCAACCGTTTTTTGAATCATAATGCTTGGAATAAAATACATATTGAAATCTGCCCGGTTTGGCAAAAGTGCTTGTTGACAAATTACATATTAATTGATACTATAAACCTGTATTATACTTTAATTACCTCTCTTCGCATAATTATGCAAAAAATGCGTAAAAAATGCGGGGGTAATGAACTACAAAGGAGGAATTTTACCATGAAAAAACTCATCGCGCTTACTCTTGCAGGAATTATGATTTTCGCCCTGTGCGCATGCACAGGCGGAAGCGGGCAGACCGCGCTTGAAGGACAGGATCCGTCAGAACCACTGACAAAGGAC
>JAFQVE010000521.1 GCA_017408185.1 Oscillospiraceae bacterium
CAGTTTTTTCATTCATCAACTGACGCAAACGAGTTTCAGTAGTTCTAATACCCTCTATTGAGTTAGAAGCTTCTGTACTTTGAACTTTTGCTATCTCAACTAATTTATTAAGCTCTAATGGCTTCTGCTGAATATATGAAGTTTGCTTACCTTTATATTCGTGAATAAGAGATAAGTAATTAATAACTTCATTATCCCATTTCTTATTAATAAGCTCACTATAGTCAAAACGACGCATCTCATAACCCCCTTTTATTTCTCGTCAAATATATCATATTTGACGAGAAAAGTCAATATAATGATGTGAAAACTTATATGCATAAAGTTCAAACAAACCGTACACAATAATAAACGAGATGCAGAGCATCCCGTCTATTACATATTAATATTTTAGATTGTGCGGTGTATGTATAATATGTCAATTCACCTCACTTTCTGCCTAATTAACTGCGTTTGAACCAGCTTTTACTTTTCTAATGATATAACTCTTTTGAGAAGTACTGCAACTTCTGCGCGGGTAGTGTAATCAGCAGGTGCAATTTTGCCACTCTTGCCGTTTACAAGTCCGCTCGTTATAAGAGCCTTAACCGCATCCTTTGCATAGTTTGAAACATCCTCAAAGTCTGCATAATCAACATCTGCCACCTCAAGATTTACACCCATTTTTGAAAGTGCGCGGTGTACAATCACCATCATATCCTGACGGGTGATTGTGTTGCGAGGTGCGAACTTGTTATCACCGATGCCGTTGACTATTCCTGTGTTTCGCGCTATCGCAAGCTCCGGTGCGAAGTAATCGGCGGCCGATACATCAGCAAAATTCTCTGCATTGTCGCTCTCAAGCTTAAATGCACGTACAAGCAGCAGTGCAAAATCCGCACGGGTAATATTCGCCTCAGGGCTAAACGTACTTGCAGACGTACCCTTTATTATTCCATCTGTTGCAAGCGTGTTTATCGCGTCCGCTGCCCATGCGTGGTTGCCGAGGTCTGTGAATTGCGGTTTTTCCACATCATCCGCCTCGCCTGCGCTCGGCACCTTCTCCTCGAGGAGAAGGCTTTCATCTTCATCAGTTTCGTCGGTATTTGTTGTGTCATCCGGTTTATCAGCAGGTGCGGCACCGCCACCACCACCGCCGCCTGACGGTGTGGTAGTTTCTCCTGAATTGCCGGAGCTATCCGCTGCTTCGTCTTCTTCGGCTTTATCCACTGTACCTGCTGTAGTAGAACCGTAAACAGTCACGGTAAAGTGAATCGTGCTTTCACGCCCGTCGCTGTCGCGTGCAGTCACTGCGAAATGGTTGTCTCCGACCTGAGAGCTGTCCGGCTTCCACGTAACAACTCCTGTCGCGGAATTGATTGACGCTCCGCGCGGGAAAATCAGTGCATCATAACTGAGTCTCATACCGTCAATAGGGCTTTTCGCCTTTATGCCAATCGTAATCGCGCTTCCGGCAGATGTTGAAAGTGATGAACTTACCTCGTCAAACATCGGCAAATTTTCATCCGCAAACGACATCGGAATGGTAAACTTCTGATTATTTTGAATATCATAGACATATCCGCTATCGAAATCCGTCACATCATTGTGACCGCGAATGAGAGAAACCGTTCCTATATCCAGCCTTATTGTTCCGTCTTTATTCTCACTTGCACTGTCAATTCTGTAAACGGCATTGCGAATCTCATCGTTTGCTATATGGATATACTTTCCGGCAAGGCTGTCAATATCGGCACAAACCATATTAACATCAATATAGTTGTCAAACGACAAATCTCTCTGATAACCGGCAACGGTTCCGCTGTAATTCGCCGGACTTCCGGTTGCCTCGCCTATAATATCCCCGTCGGTTACATAGCGATAAACCACGTTTCCGGATGCGTTAAGGCTGTAAACTCCCACTGCTCCGCGGAAAGTGAATACATCCGCCACATTATATATAACAGCGTTGTTTGTTGCATAGACGATATAATCCACTCTGCCGTCGATATGAGTTACCTTCACAGCGCGGGCAACATCATTGTCACCTTCTGTTCCGTCAATTGCCGTTATATCTACAGCATCAATTTCGCTTATATAGCGTGTATTCTTATACGGTTCAAGAACGGTTGTGAAGAGTGTATCAAGATTTGGTCCCTTACGATGAACAAGAACATAGTCAAGAGTTTTCGGAAGCCCCGTATTTCTTGAGCTTTGCGGAACGTATCCGCCGACTATTGCAACTTCATCCGGCACAAAATCATTAAGCTGAGTAAGACGAAGCTTTATTCCTTTGCTGTCGGTTATTGCCTTGCGATAGTCGCGGACATCAAACTCAACCGCAATTTTACCGGTTTTGAGATTTTTATCGTACCGCACCTTATCCATCCACGAATATCCGCGCGGATACTTAGTCCAATAATTGGCAGTGTTCGTCGGTGAAACAGGATCCTCACCCACAGGCCAATTCACATCCGCATAAGAACCGACATACGGAGTATTCGGTGTTCCGTCTTCGGTCTGATAAGTGAGGTTAATGCTTTCGTCTGCAGGATATGCGTTTTCTGCCTGACTGTGGAAGCTGTAGGTATGCTGTTCTCCTCCCTTTATCCGGAAAAAGTCAACCGTATATGCAACATCATCATTCACTTCTACCATAACGGCGCATCTGCGGTACTCACTTGTTTCGGTATATGCCCCGGGAGCCTCTATATCCATAACCTTAACCTTACCCGCGTCCTCAAAATGAAGCGGAGTCGCAGCAGCTGTCATCTGATTTTGCTGCTTTTCGTTTACGGTTACCGTGTTATGAGATATGGTTGTTCTTACCCATTGCCAACGATTCGGCTGGTATCCCGTAAGCTCAGGATATCCTGTATCAGGCGCCACATTCAGTCCATATGCATCCATACCGAGATTAAGCATCTGAAGATGTCCGTGCCCGGAAGTTCTTCCGAAGTACATCCATATATCGCGAAGTGTGTTTTGCGCTGTCGTACTTGTTGCATTCTTCGTTTTCAAGCCATCACGCAAAACGGCAAAGCCAAATCCGGTCATTATTTCACTTTGTTGCTCATAATTCTCATCAACAAGCTCCAGAACCTCATCCTCAAGACGTTCCGGGTTTTCTTCATAAATACCGTAATTCAAGCCTTCGGTCGTATATCCGTTTCTCATATAGATATAGTTTGCAAGCTTTGGGGCATATTCTGTGTCGCGGAGATGCTTAAGTGCACCGCTGTACAAGGAAATTCCGTCCGAAGCCGTCATATTTGCAACACCGCCGGTGTCTCCGATTTCAACCGTGTGGGATTCTGTCAGAAATACAGGCATAAAGGCCGTGAACATCTGCGTAAACTTCGGGTTATTGTAAAGGTTATAATCTCCCTCACCCTTATACAGAGAAAGCATTTCAGCAACCTGATAGAGGCGCGTTATCCATACAACATTATAGTTAGGCGCCGCCTCGTCTCCCATACCGTCACGGTCGATTACGTCAACAAGCTTTGACATAAGCGATCCGCCTGTACATTCACGGCTTGCAGCAGGCGCCGTATCAGTCGCATATATCCACTCAATCATCTCACTCGTAACCGGTTCGCGGTCACGGACAATTGCAGCACAGGCAAGCGCATACTGCTTCATTCCGAAGTTTCCGTCTATGTCTTTTCTTTTCATTGCGCAGAAGGACTCATCAAGAATGCCGTATTCCCAGTTGTCCCAGATTTCCTCAGGAGAGGACTTTTTATTTTCAAGCCCCCACTTTTCTGCATTCCGGGAAAGGAAGTCTATTACCTGCGAATCCTTAAGCATCGGGAAAAACGCATCACATTCAAGCGCGAATTGGCGCGCATAGTCTGCATCGTCTATTCTTCCGTGAAGCTTTCCGAGACCGCTGCCTCCGTCACTTGAGGGATAAATTCCGTTGTATCTTGAAAAATCAAAGCTCGGGAAAAGATCTGCCATTCTGTCCATAAGAATAGCTCCCGCTCTGCCGTATTTAGCATCATCTGTCATCACATATGCGCGTGACAAATAGTCAAGGGCAGTCGCAACCTCACCAAAATAATTCCACAGATACGTACCTATATACATATGATGCTCAGGGATTTCCACGGTATCGGAGATTTTATACGTTCTTCCGGTTCTGTAGCCGTATCCGTCGTCAACACCCCATGTTGCACCGTCAACGATATAATATTCTCCGTTTTCGTCCTTGCGGAGGGGATCACGGTTTGACTCTGCGATTTCCGGATACAGGTCGTTTCTCAGATAATCTGTCTTCCCGCCGGACGCTTCTTTGAGCTTTTCATTTTCTTCACGTGCACGCTCTGCACTGTAATATCCTGCCGTGTCACGCCCAAGCTCATAAAGGCTTTCAAAATCGTTTGAGGGGAAAAGTCTCTTACATTCCGGGCACTGGATTTTCCACGGACGTCCGACGATGTCATATATCCATCCGCCGGTCGTGCCGTTACCGTATTCAGCAATTACGTCAACGCCGCAATAACGGCAGAGCTTATAATCCGGTTCATCTTTAAGTCCCGGGCGAATTGTTATCGGAATTCCCTCTCCCGGCATTGAGTAATACATATACTCATACTGCTCAAGATATTTATCAGCTCGCGCCACAGCAGACTTTGCCGTATCCCTTGCCCAGTCATACTTTTCGATATTCTCGCACACGGTACGGCGCATATCATATGTATAATATGTCGGCTCGCTCTTACGGTCGTCAACAATAACCTCAACCGGAACAGTTGCGGAAATCTGTTCGCCTTTAAACGTTGCCGTTGCCTGAATTTCAACCGAACCTTTTGCAAGACCTGTAATTTTGCCTTCAGCATCTATTGAAACAATACCATCGGTGCTGTATGAGTACGAAATACTGTCCGGCGGAACTGTTAAAACATTTTCGCTCTTCATCGTTGCCGTCCATTCGGTATCAGCCCTCTGATCTGCATATATTACCGACGGAATTTCAAGCTTCGTCTCTTTAATTCCCGTGTTATCATTGGCAGCAATGGTAAGCTCAGAGGTTGCCACCTTTCCTGTGTTATCGACAACCTTTACCTTAACAGTTGCTACACCGTCACCTTTTGCGATAATCTTTCCGTCGTCCGTTACACTTACAATGGAAGAATTTGAAGATTCAAGCGACATTTTGTAAGAATCCGGAGTAACAACAGAGCCGTCAAGACGGGTTGCAGTGACCTGCACATTTGCAGTTTCGCCGTAGTTAAGCTCTGTCCTGTCTGCTGAAATATTTGCATAATGCATTCCGTTTACGCCATAAAGCGTAAGCTTTTTGGGATTTACATATCCGCCGCGCCCGTTGTCATTGCGTCTGAACACAAACAGATATTCTCCTGCCGAGTCAAATTCAATACTTCCAAGCTCAACACTTTTTGCCTTGTATGTATCTGTTGCCGACGCATCAAGATAATCCGCTCTTCCTATACGCTTCTCTTCGGTAAGGAGCGAGGTTATCTCTTCTGCCGTGTCGGTTGTCTCGTCTTTTGGAAGAACGTATATATCGCTTACCGATGCCGCACGGTAATATACCGAGTAGAGCAATTCCGCAATATATCTGCCTGCCGCCGGAACCTTTATATCAAATGCGATCCAATCGTTATTCTCCGGAAGCTGCAAGCGGAGAAAGAACGACGGATTTTCTTCAGTACCCGGATACATAAACACATCATACTTCTGAGGAATCCATTCCGGACCTACCATATTATACTGCCAGTTTCCATCTCCGGAAACTCCCGTGAACTTATAGGTAATTCCGCGGACATCCTCACTTCTGTCTGTCTTTGGAAAGCCTTCAACCGGATTATTTATAGGATCCCACTCTGCATTTCTTTCAAAGAAACGGTATTCCGCATCGACTCCCGAAAACGGAGCAGGAGGGTTTGTTACGATAAGACGCGTCGTATCCGTTACAGAGCGGTTTCCGAAGGTGGCTGTTACCGTGATATCTGCCGTTCCACCCGCAATGGTTGTTATTTTTCCGTTTGCGTCAACCGTTGCAACAGCTTCGTTGCCGGATTTATAGGAATATGTAACACTATCGGAAAGCACAGCCCCGTTCGTCATATAACCCGACACCGAAACAGAAGTCTCTTTACCTGCCTCAACACAGATTTCGGCAAGAACAGCATCAATATACATAACCGCAACGCCTGTTGTATCTTTTCCCGAAAGAATAAGCTTATGCGGATAAGTTCCCCATGTTCCGCTGTCGCTTCCCGTTGCCTGGAATACGAGATAGTATTCTCCCGCCTCGGGAACTGCTACTGACATTGCGTCCGTTGAATTGTCAAATATGCTTTCTCCCTTATTGTAATAGCTTACATTCTTTGCAACCGTAAGCTTTTCGGGATTTGCAAGAATTTCATCAATACCCGTTACATCAGCATCATCCGGAAGAAGATACACATCTCCTTTTCCGCCCGATGATGCATTCATGTGATGAATAAGCTTTGCTGCATATGTACCTGCATACGGAATATTAAGACGCAGCACTGCATACGAAGAAGTCTCGCTTGTACCGATGTTTATGCCGTAAGACTTCTGAGTCTTTATCCACGTTACGCCCACACCGGTATACTCCCACGTGCCCGCAGTATTATCGTAGCCTGCGTTTTCCGTATTGAGAAGAACATTGTTCACATCTGCTCCGTTAAGGCGATTGAAATCATATGTGAGCGTTACATTATCGGAAAGAGGAATATATTCTTTCATCGAAAGACTTACCGGAAGAAAATAATGGAACGTTTTTTTATTTTCCTGTGCAAATTTAGCAGCCGTCGCGCTCTCACCATTTGCCACCATTATGAAATAGTAGTTCTGAGCGAGGAGCTCAACCGGATTTTCTATATCAACATATCCGCGTTCTAAATCAGTTCCGCAAGTATCAACAGACGCTATTTTATATTCTCCGTCAAGTGCCTTCACAAAATCGGAAAGCGTTGCGTTTGTAACCTCCGTCTGAGGCTTCGGAACCAGATATAAATCAACAATAGGACCGAGCGAATATTTATCATAGTTAAATGTAATATTGTATTTTCCACCCTTTGTTATCCGCAGCTCAAGGCACAGTGCCGTAGCCACATTCTCTGATGTCGGGTCAAATACTACAGCAGCATCACTCTTTTTGCCCGGGCGGTAATAGGACATTCTTCCTCTTTTACCCTCGGTTCCTGTGCTTGCCGCCTCGTTAGGGAAGCTTTGTGCAACATAGCCCCAAGCATCATAATCTTCTGACGCGGTATCAATAGTATGTACTATCTGCGGATCTCTTGCCGCATCTTCAAATTTACATACCGTATTGGTAGCAGTATTCGCACTTGTCGTATGTGCCGCATGAGTAAATTGAAAATTATATCCGGAATCTGCGTTTGTGCCTGATACTGACGCAAATCCCGCCGGCAGCATTGACGCGAGCATAACACACGCGAGAACGAACGATATAACTCTGTTTTTCACGTTTTTCTCCTTTCCCGACAGAAAGAAGCGGAAAGTTATTCAATTTTAACCTTCCGCTTCTGCCTTTACTTCCTATTTGCTGTAATATACGTTTCCTGCCTTATCGATAACATAACCGACAACGCTTGTTGCACTGATGTCGTCAAACGTTGCAAGGTGATTTAAATCTTTTCTGGTCATAACAGCGCGGTTAATGGAGACACAGCTTGCCGTGCCGCTGGTTGCAAACGCAATGCCGCGCTCGAGAACGTCATCACCGTCAAAGCCGATGAATTCTGCAACGTATGTGCTTCCCGCTTTACCGAGGATAATTTTTCTTACTGAGTCTGCAAGCGGAACGTAATCAGTATAGACTGCCTCAAGAGTGCAAGCCTCCCATGCACAGAAGGAATATTCGCGGTCAAAGCTGACTATCTCATCGCCCTTCATCCAGTAGTTGAAGAGCTTTGTGCCGTCGCGCAGCGGTGCGGTAACAGTAACCTTATCGCCGAAGAGCGGCTTTTCTTTTCCATCCTCTACAGTTATTGTACCATTTTCTACGGTAATGTCAATGGAAGTATTTAACTCATCATATTCCGCGACAAAGAGAGCATCACCGGAGACTGTAACTTCCTCATTCGCTCCGTAAGTCACGCCGTCAACGGCATACTTCCAGCCCTTTACTGCGCCGTAACCTGCAAGGGATACGTTTGTAAGGGCGGGCGTTGTCACCTTTCCGGCTGTGATTGCAGCTGTACTGATAATATCGCCGTTTGCATTATAGAAGATTGCGTTCTCTGACACAGCCTTTGTATTACGGTATATTGCATAGAGCCAGAGCTTTTCTGATTCATTGGTAAAGTTGTATGTTAAGTCAGTGCTTACCTTCTTCTGATTCTTACCGATACCCTTTGCCCAATAGAGGAACTCATAATTTCCAACTGTCTTCTCAGCGGTTGCGGAAGAGCCATTCTTTGTTACTGCATTCTCAATTTCATTTCCGTCAATATCCTTTGCCAGCACGCTTACTTCATTGCTTATGATTGCTTTGCCGGACTCTGCCTCTGCATTACCGGGATCTACGTTTACTTCCGCATCACCGGGTTGAGTTGTGACTTCTTCAAGTGTGATTTTCGTAAGATTGAAGGTTTGGTATGCATTTTCTAAAAGCACGCTATTTCTGTCGAGCGTACCATTAGGGGTTGCAAAAATCACCCAATAGTTTCCTGCTGTCGGGAAGTTTACAGAAAACTTTTCTGCCGGATATTGTGCTGTTCCGTTATGAACGGTTGAGCTGTCGTGCCAACCGAGAGTCTGTTTGTCTGTGGTTGCATAATAATTTGTAACATTTGCGTCTCCAAACTTTGTTAGTGCATCTGCATATCCAATACTCACTTCGGTAAATCCACCGTAGAAATGTGCAATATCGTTATACATAGAAAGTGTATATTCTCCTGTTTTTGGCACGTTAAGAACAAGAGCAACGTGGTTGCAGTTACCTGCGGTCCACTTACTTGCAGTCGGCATATCAGTATTTTCCGCATCCTCGTCGAAGTATCTTGGCTTGTACATTAGAAGTTTCAAGCCATCACTGTTTATTTCGCTATATATGGTCTCGCTATGTTTATTCCATACGTATCTTGTATTTGCAATAGACCATTTTTCTGTCTTTTGGGGATCAACAGTCGGGGCTTCACCAAACGCTGTAAGATTATTAAAATAGACCGTAACACCGTTGTTGGCAAAAACATCGTTGTTTACGCTTTCAGCAGTCTCCTCATTAACTGCATTTGTCGTGAAATCATATGTGTAGCTTGTTGCTTCCGCTACCGGAGAAAGCGTAAGGCTCTTCGGCTGGCAATAATGGTAGCCGATTTTATTTGTTTCCGCCAAACTCGTTACGTTTGTATTCTCTCCGTTGAGAACTATTATAAAATAATAATTTCCGGCAGAAAGCTTTAAAGAACGCAAGGTTTCCGGTGTTCCTATTGATGTATCGACAACTCCTATACGATATGATGTATCAAGCGTTTTTATGAAATCTGAAAGAGTATTATTTGTCGGAACCGCAATACCTTCTGTCGATATAAGATACAGTTCAACTATCGGTCCGTATAACGTATCTGTAAGATAGTCAAAAATAGGTGTAAATTCACCACCTGTTTCTATCTTAATCTCAAGACAAAGAGCCGTAGCCTTATCCGTCCCCTCTGGATTGAATGTAATCACATCGGAAGGATTGTCTTTTCCGCCCGGTCGGTTAACAGATATGCGCGCGCCTGATATATCCGAGCCTAATCCATTAACATGCGTCGTTGTGCTTTGCGCAACGTACCCCCATGCATCATAGCCCTCCGCAACCGAGTCAAGCGTATGCAAACCACGATCAACTCCATTTCCATCTGCAAAGTTTACAAGGCTTTTCACGCTTGTTCCCGTATGCGCGGCGTTGGAGAATACGTATTTGTACTCCTCTGTAGCATCTGTATCCGCCGCAAATACTGCCGGTACAAAACCGACCACCATAGCGATTGCAAGAATAAATGACATAATTCTCTTCATTTTGTTTTTCCTCCTCAAATTTACAGAAAATTATAGCTGGCGCTATTCTAATGCAATTTTATCAGCTGAGCATTTTCGATGCAATATAAAAATTTATACATTCGAACCATTTTCTTCTTGAAAAGAATGAATTTTTATATTATAATTTTCATATGAAATATTGCGAAAGGTGGTGCATGTATGCAGCATTTTCCTTACGCCCCTGCAAAACCGCTGCCGGCTTTATCATACCCCGACAACACTTTTCTTGAAAGATACCGGATTGACGTAAACCGTGTAGCAAAAATTTCGACAACACGACCGCATTATCACAACTTTTTTCAACTGTATTATGTCATCTCCGGCTCATACACAGATACCATCAACGGCGAAAAAATCGTCTGCGGTGAGGGCAGTGTTTCGCTTATCATGCCCTGCACCGTACACGCCCCTGATACTACCGGCAGCTGTTCGGAAGGTGCCAACATAATCTCCCTTTCCTTTTTCTATGACTTTTTTCAATCAAAAGGCGTCGGCTTTTCTCCTCTCAGCTTTAAGGAATCAACATACGGTAACAAGGTTTTGCCCACTCATTTTGCTTTAAAAGGAAACGACAAAGCTCTTGCCGATAAGCTTCTTAAAGGAATAGGCCTTGAATATCGCAAAAAATCTGATATGTTTCTCACAAAAATTTTTGACGAGCTCAATATCTTTTTTTCTATCTGTGCAAACACGTCCGATGTTTCCCTTTCCTCTCAGCAGCTTGCTTTTACATCGAGCCGTGCAAAGCTGTTTCTTGAAATAATTGAAAAAATAAAAAATGCCCCTTCCGAGAAGTGGCTTATAGATGATGCGGCAAGGCAGTCAATGATGTCACGCAACACCTTTACCCGGAATTTCCGCAAAGTAACCGGGATGACGTACCACGATGTTATAACTCAGATACGCCTTATGAAAGCAGTTAATCTTATGCGGTACACCTCAAAAAGCATTGCGGAAATAGCAACGGAAGCGGGTTTTTCAAGCAATCCTCATTTTACAAAGGAATGCATAAAAATGTTTTTCCTTCCGCCGTCTCCGCTGAGACGTGAAATGGCAAAGAAAACGCGGTTGCGACAGGATGAACAAAAAAGGCTTGACGATGAAAGCGCATGGGCTTTTATTCGTCCCTCGGAAATTCGCAACGAACACTTTAAAAATGCAATAGGTGAAAAGCCGTAAACGACAAAACAATGGGCTGTAGCAAAACAGCGCAAAAGGGATTGCAGCAAAATGCATTTTGCTACAATCCCTTGAAAATTGCTTTTTTAATTCTGTTAGATGCGTGCAACGCCGGTCTTTCTTGCAGCTTCTGCAACAGCAGCAGCAACAGCCGGAGCAACCTTCGGATCTGTCGGCTCGATGATGATGCGGTCTGCACGGAGCTCTTCCTCAGGAATGAGGTTTGCAATAGCGTAAGCAGCAGCGACCTTCATCTCGTCGTTGATATCGCTTGCGCGGACATCAATAGCACCGCGGAAGATACCCGGGAATGCGAGGAGGTTGTTGATCTGGTTCGGGAAGTCTGAACGGCCCGTACCGACAACAGCAGCACCTGCAGCAATAGCCTCATCCGGGAAGATTTCCGGAGTCGGGTTGGACATAACGAATACCATCGGGTCCTTATTCATGGAGCGGACCATATCCTGAGAGATGATGCCCGGGCCGGAGAGACCGAATACAACGTCTGCACCAACCATAACATCAGCAAGGCTGCCTGCAACCTTGTTCTTGTTTGTGATCTTTGCCATAGCTTCCTTCTCGGGGTTGAGGCCGTCACGTCCCTCGTAGATAGCACCCTTACGGTCGCAGAGGATAACCTCCTTGAGGCCAAGAGCCATGAGAAGGCGGGTAACAGCGATAGCTGCAGCACCTGCACCGGAAACAACAGCCTTAAGGTCACCAATGTTCTTCTTTGTGAGACGGCAAGCACCGATCATAGCTGCAGCGGAAACAACAGCTGTACCGTGCTGGTCATCGTGGAATATCGGAATATC
>JAFQVE010000522.1 GCA_017408185.1 Oscillospiraceae bacterium
AAAAAACTTTGAAAAGCTCGGCGGGGCTGATGTTCCGGACCGGTCATTTGATGAGCATATGGTACTTGAATTAAACGACGGAACACTTGCTATGTATGTCAGGACTGATTACGAAATCACAATTTCTCACTCATATGACCGCAGGAAAACCTGGACTCACGGAATTGATTCAACGCTCAGCGGTCCATGTTCACGTTTTTTCATCGGCCGTCTGAAATCAGGCAGAATATTACTCATTAACCATTATGATTTTAAAGGAAGAAACAATCTGACCGCCCTTCTTTCGGAAGACGAGGGCAAAACCTTTCCGTATAAGCTGTTGTTGGATGAGCGTGACAATGTATCTTATCCTGATGCAAAAGAAGCAACGGATGGCTACATTTATATAACCTACGACAGGGAGCGCGGATGCTTGCGTAACTGTTTCAAAGAAGTTTATGAATGCGCAAGAGAAATACTTGTGGCAAGAATCACAGAGGACGATATTCTCAATGGTTCTGTAAAAAATCCCGGAAGCAAGCTGAAACATATCGCATCCAAACTCGGCAAATATGCCTTCGAGAACGATAATACTTTTACGTCGGACAGCGGTATTATATAATAAATGAGGAGTTTAAATTATGCCAATAACAATACTTTTTCAGGGAGATTCCATAACCGATGCCGAGCGCTTGCGCAGCGATGACCTTTTCCGGGGACACGGCTATGCCACACTGATATCCGCAAAGCTTGGATTTGATTATCCGAACAAATATGCTTTTATCAACCGCGGAATAAAAAACAACACTGTTGTCGATCTGTACAACCGCCGCAAAGAAGATATCTTTAATCTGAAGCCGGATATTATGAGCATACTTATCGGCGTGAACGATGCTGCCGTGCACAATTCTACCCCCGAAAATCCGGACGGTGTATGCGAAAAAATATATAAAAAAACATATACGGAATTGATAAATGAAACACTTACCAATTTCCCGTACATGAAAATAATGATTCTTGAACCGTTTCTTCTTCCCGGTTCACTGAGCAGCCGCGGAGAGCCTGATGTTTACCCGGCATTCAGACATGAGGTTGAGCTGCGCGCCTATGTTGCGCGAAAGGTTGCGGAAAGTTTTAATCTTCCTTTAATCGAATTGCAAAGCCTCTTTGATGATGCATGCAAGCTTGCGCCCGCTGAATATTGGCTCTTTGACGGCGTACATCCCACTGCCGCAGGGCATATGCTCATAGCAAAAGAATGGCTGGCGGCGTTCTCCAAAATATCAAAAAGTTTGTATCCCGACTACCGCACTATCGGGCGATAAGATTTTAGTTGTGTTCTGCAAAACCTGAAAGGCAAAAACGCACTGACAATGCTTCGCTGTAGGTATAAAAGTCAAACCAATTCGCGGATTTTTTGGTTGATTATTTCGCGGCGGCGCAGAATATATTCTGCTGAGCGCGGATATTTGTCAAACTCTATGCTCACGTCTGCTTCGCTTTCTATAAGCTCCACTACCTTTTCGCGTCCGATTTTTAAGGCGAGAAGCTCCATTGCCCGCATATCGGACAGCGCATCGGCAAATACAACAATTCTCAGACTTTCGGTGGCACCGTCGCTATACGGGTACACAGAAAACGCGTCCCCCGACTGAAAAGCTCCGTCAACATCTGTGAACGCATACGGGTCAATGACTGCACGGGAGTCTGAACATCTGTATTCGGTATACCCTTATGATAAAATCCGCCCGGATAATGGTCATCAATCGGCCATCCGCCAAATGCAATTTCGTCTTCAAACACGCGTCCGTCCGTTATATCCCGCTAAGTAATCATATATTCTCCGCACATTCTGCGCGACTCGCGCTTTCCCGGAAGAAAACCGAGAAAGTCCAAATCCCACTTTGCACTGTCAAAGTTACCTGAATTCTTTATGTAATCCCATGTTCCCGTCGCAAGACCGAGAAGCTCCTCGCGCACTTTTTCCGTATCGCCGATTGAATCTCGGTCTCCGCCGAGTTCAAGATACCAGAAATTTTCCGCCTCATCATATATATCCGGAGCGCTGTTTTCCCAAACCTTATCGGGAGGCTCTGTTTTCAAAATCCTTCTCACTGAGCTTTGTGATATAATCCCCTTAGAGTAGACACTTGAAAAAATCTCAGCACTGGACAACATCGTCCGCGCAAGAATTATAAAGTAAGTATTCATAACATATATATAGATAAATAATAAAGCCAAGGCAAATTCGCCTTGGCTTTATCTATTTTTTATTCCACTTCTATATATTCACCGTAATTTACAAGATACAGGCGCAGGCTTTTTGCCTTTTTTCCCGTCATCTCAAACAGTGCCCGGCGGTATGTGCGGAGCTGTTCGCTGTATTTCTCAAGAACCTCTCCCTCGGGACGGCGGCGGTCGGTTTTGAAATCGACTATCGTGACACCTTCTTCGTTTTCATAATACATAT
>JAFQVE010000523.1 GCA_017408185.1 Oscillospiraceae bacterium
ACGAACTCGACGTGCGAAGGAACACGCGCTCTCCACGGTTTCCTTCGCCTTTTCCCGTCGTTAATTTGATGCACACTTCCGATACCGTTAGGAAGTCTCATTCTCTTTTTACTTTTCTTTGCCATAATGTTCACTTCCTTTGTTGATTTTTAAGATGCTTTTTGGTTTGTTAACATTACATAGTAAGACTCATCAGAATTATAGTCAGTTACTTCTGTTTGAACATATGGGTATACTTCTTCGCCCAACGAAATATCATCAGCAAAGCTTATATATCCACCATTTGACAAATACAATTTTTTTATATAATAGTGTGGCTCAAACTTAAAGGATGTTTTGCGGATTGTTGCCTTGACCTTATATTGCTTTGTTGTGTTGAATCTTTCCCCAACATACACATAAAAATCTTCGGTGTAACTGTTCTTCTCAAAAATGCTGCCGAAGTCATAGGTTCCACAGTTTAAAAATGCAAAAGGAAAATAAACAACGCCTAATATGAAAACAATCGTTATAATAGCACTCCCTACACGAGTTTTGGCAAGTAAATATCTACTCTCGTCAACATATATGTTTCTTATTTTGGTGTTGATGAGATATATTACCTTGCTTACTACTGCAACTCCGACTGGCGATAAGATGATTGATGCCGAACAGATATATAATAAAAATTTTATAAACACTGACATCTCGTGTTCAAACCCATACAAAAGCTCACCTTCTTTCTTTACCTTTCGACATAATATTGCTTTGTTGTGTAGAATAATTTGCCAAGCGTTTTCCGCCCGTTCCCGGGGGCTGTTTTATTTTACATCACTTTGGAAGGCGACTGCCTTACCGAGAATTCGTATATGTTTTAATTCAGCGCCGGAGAAGCTCATTGTATGTTATGGTATATCATATTTCTTTTTGATTTCTACTATTTTAAGATATTCCTTATACCACTGCACATCTGGAGGAGACGGTTTGCATCGGCGACACGGATGTAGGTCTCCATCGATTTCAAGTATATGCTTGCGTATAGTTGCGCGTGCGTTGCAAGCAACTCTGTGGTAAGCACTGCCGCTTTTGGAAATGTAGACTGCGTAACATCCCGGGGCGTTTTCGTTATACGGGAGTGTTTCTTCGTCAAAAGTTACACCGGGCGGAGCATCTACCAAAGAAGCAGGAGATTTGTGGGCATACAGTTCCATGTACCTTTTGCGATCTTTTCTGAATTTGATTTTGTCAATAAGCAATGATATAGATAAAAATAACATACCAACGACAAGTGGCCCAAAGAAAAAAGCGCAGGGAAGAACAATAAGCCATGGGGAAGACTCTTTAGCTTTCTCGGGCTTATTAGGCGTAATGGTTGTTTCGCTTTTCTTTGTCGTGCGCTTAGTGGTATTGCTTGAACCGGTACCGGAATTCCAACCGGTTTTATCATCAAAATCATACGGGCATACACCGCTATCGTGGTCATGCGCAGGATAGCCGTGGTGATAGTGATACGGTAACGAGCCTGCATGACCGCCGTTGCTATCGGTTTTCCCGGGATGCGCAGACGTGAAGTTTAGCATGAGTGTCAACGACAAAGCGATGCTAACAACTCGTTTGTGTCGCATAAGAGCACATCCTTTTAAAACTTTCCTCTGAGTTCAACAACGCGGCCGATAATGCGTATGGGCTTTGTTTTGATTTCCTCAGGGGTGAAAAACATCGGAGAATAAGCGGGGTTATATGAAACAAGGCTTATTCCGTTGTCGTGCTTTACAAACTTTTTGCAGGTTGCATCATCGCCGTTTATCAGAACGATGGCAACCTGACCGCTTTCGACATCGTCCTGTTGTTTAACTATGACAACATCACCTTCTTTTATGCGCGGTTCCATACTGTTTCCTTTTATACGAAGACCGAAGAATTCTCCGGTTCTCGCCATATCTTCTGATATTTCCTCGTAATCGAGAATGTTTTCTACAGCACTTATCGGTAAGCCTGCTGCTACATTCCCGAGTACGGGGATTTTTTTTGCTTTTGTAATTCCTTCGGCATCACTGAGGGGCTTTTTTTCATTTCCAAGAAGATACCCAACGGACACTCCGAAATAATTTGCAATTTTTGCTGATGTCGCATCTGTAGGGATGCTCCCGTTTTTCCATCGATTGACCGTGGGCTTCGCTAAACCAATCTCAATAGCGACAGCTGATGGAGACTTCCCTCTTTCGTTACATAGTTCAACATATCTGTCGTAAAAATCCACAAATACCGCTCCTTTCTTTTGTACAACATTCACAAAGTTCACGAAGTTCACAAAAAGATATTGACAGTTAACAAAGTTCACGGTATAATGTTAAAGTAGTTCACTAAGTTAACAGACGGACTGGCATCCGTCACTCGTCAATTATCTCTGCAAGACTATGATAACACAACTTGTTAACTTTTGCAACTAAAAAAATAGAAAGGAGTGAACGAGGTGAACGAAAAATGGACAGGGAACCTTGTCGGAAAGATGCACAACGAGCGAGTCACGATTCAAGAGATCGCAGAAGAACTTGGTGTCACGAAGTCTTATGTTTCAATGATTCTGAATGGCGCACGAAAACCAAAAGGGATCAAAGAACGAATGGAGTTGGCTTTTTCTGACATTGTGGAAAGACGAAAAGAAAGGGAGGGCCGATGTCGATGACGAAAAAGCGAAAAAAAACATTGTTGTTTGATTATCGTAAACTTAAAGGGCGCATTATTCAGTTTTATGGAACAACTTATGCTTTTGCTCGAAAGTTAGGGCTTTCGGATAGGATTCTTTCGAGAAAGTTAAACGGTAAAGCATGGTTTTCTGTAGATGATATTGTGAAAATAGTTTCGCTTTTAAAAATTCCACCAACCGAAATAGACGAATGGTTTTTTTCAGTTCAAAATCGAACACAAACTGAAAGTGGTGAGTTAGGTGGATGAACAAATAAACTACTACGCGGTAATTCCTGCAAACGTCAGGTACGACGAGAATCTACCGCCAAGCGCGAAACTTCTCTACGGCGAGATAACTGCACTGTGTAATCAAAACGGCTATTGCTGGGCAACAAATGATTATTTCGCAAAGCTTTATAAATGCACACGGCAAAGCGTTTCGAGTTGGATATCTCAGCTTAAAGAACGCGGGTACATCTCAATCGAATTTATTTACGAAGAGGGTAGTAAAAAAATTTTGAATAGGTATATAAAAATTTTTGAATACCCTATACAAAAAAATTTGAATACCCCTATACAAAAAAATTTGAAAGAGAATAATACATTTCTTTTTAATATTACAAGTGAATATAAAGAAAGAAATATAAAAGAAAGAACTAACGGACATGACGAAATTCTTTCCACGGTATCAGATGCATCGTTAAGAGAGCTATACCTCGAGTACATAAAGATGCGTAAGCTCATCAAGGCACCGATGACGGACAGGGCGTTGCAGATGCTTATCACGAAGGTCAACAATCTTGAGACAGATGTTGAGAGGCAGAAGGAACTTTTGGAGACGGCGATACTGAACAACTGGAAGAGCGTATATCCACTGAAAGGAGAAGATAAGAATGCAGATACTGAACGAGTTCGCGGTGAAGTTCAATACGGGACCGTTCTCTAAGCTGACGGACGAAGAGATGTGCAAGCTTCAATGCGAGAGACACAACAAAGAACGAGGCACGCTTGCCGAGGTTGACGGTTACGACTGCGCTGAGTGCAACAACAACGGATACATATTTGAGCCGAGGTTCAGCGAGGAATATTCCCACTGGCAGGAAGTTGCAGTGCCGTGTAAGTGCCAAAAGGTGCGCAAGGTGTTACGGAGACTCCGCAGGAGCGGACTTCAGGATGCAATGAACAAAAGCTTTAAGACGTTTGAAGCAAACACCGAATGGCGGCAGACTCTGAAAGAGATGGTCATTCAGTGGAGTACGGAGCGAAGCGGCGACTGGTTGTTCATCGGCGGAGCACCCGGAAGCGGGAAGACGCACCTGTGCGTAGCGGCGATGCTGAAGCTTCTTAAGCAGGGCAAGGAAGCTTACTACATGCTGTGGCGCGAGGACATCCCGAAGCTAAAGAGCCTTGTTACGGACCATGCAGAGTATGCACGGATGATAAACGAGATAAAGAACGTTGACATACTCTACATCGACGATATGTTCAAAACGGGCAGAGCTGAGAACGGAACGCGGCAGAGACCGACGGTGGCGGACATTAACCTCGCGTTTGAGATTATCAATCACCGGTACGTTACGAACAAGGTCACGGTTATCACGAGCGAGTGCGCAGTGCAGGAGCTGATAGACATAGACCAAGCACTCGCGGGACGGATTGTTGAGAAGTCGGGAAGGTATTGCGTATCGCTCAAAGGCAGAGACAAGGACTGGCGTTTGCGCGGTGGTACCACACTTTAGGAAGGAGAAAGGAAAATGAAAAGTTACAAGATTACGGTCAGGGACGTGGCAAAGCTTACGGGTAAATCGGAGCTTACGATACGCGAGGGAATAAAACAGGAGTATTTCGAGTTCGGCTGTGCAATGAAGTTGCCCGGCAGCGTGAAATGGAACTTCACGATAATTCCTGCAAAGGTTGCGGAGTTCATCGGCATAACGGTTGAGGAACTGTTTGAGAGGATAAGAGAGGTGCGGGATGATACGAAAAGCGCGTAAGAAGGACTACCACGTATGCGAATACTGCAAGATGAGTCCGTGCATGTACGTGATAAAGGGCGAGGTTGAATATGGAGACCACTGCCGACATTATCAGGCGGACACGGAACGGATAAGGAAGGAGAAAGGGAAATGAAGTACGTAACAGTTAAGCGGGATATATCAAAGCACGAAAACGGCGTTATAATCCGCAGTTATGCCGAGAAGCGATACGAGATAGGCGATTACCTGACCATGGTGGGTTTAGGCTTTCTCATAATCGCGGTGGCGGTTCTTATCGGTTATTACATAGGCGTTGTTACGGCGACGGAGAAGCTTGCGGAAGCAACGGAGCGAGTGGCGACGGTGGAAGAACCGGAAAGCCTTTACTCAACGGAGATACCACTGAGCTACACGGAGCAGGCGGAGCTTCTGAGCGCAGCGGAAGAGTTTGGTGTTGATTATCACACAATGCTCGGGCTGATAGAGCGAGAGACGAACTTCCGCAACGTATCAGGCGACAGTGGCAAGGCATCGGGATACTGTCAGGTGTGGAAAGTCTACTGGGGCGACCTGATGCGCGATATCGGTGCAGAGGACTTGAACGTACCGCGCGACAACTTCAGGACAGCCTGCGCGATAGTTTCGGAGCTGACGGACAGATACGGAAGCCTTGCGGGTGCGCTTACGGCTTACAACCGGGGAAGCTTTGACGGGACGGTTACGGAATATGCCACAAGCGTTCTTGAGAATGCGGAGAAATGGCGGGAGATATAACAAAAGACCTCTCGTAGCGCCAACTACAAGAGGTCAAGCATGGAAAAAAGGAAACGAACAAATTACGTGTGAATTATATCACAATATATGGAAAAAGTCAAGGAAGGGAAACGGAATGAACAGAACTGATAACCCGATAAGGGATTTTGAGAACTACGACAGAGCGCAGGCACAGGCGCTTAAGAAATATCCCGTATGCTGTGAATGCGGTGAGCCGATACAGAGCGATTACTTATACGACATCGGCGGGGATTTGTACTGCCCCGAATGTATGGAGCTGAAGACACAGTATGTGGACAAGTATATCAAGGAGGCGGTGTGAGTATGGCGAACTTTGACAGTGGTGTTAAGCGATTCATTAAAGCGCAGGCGACGGTAACGGTATTCTTCCCGGTTGATATGAAAGACCGCGCGGACGTGAACTGCTACCAGTGCAATTTCTTCAGCAGGCAGAGCGGAATATGTCAGCTTACGAAAGAGGTGAGCGAATACCCGAAGAAGTACATCGGCAGTAACTGCCCATTGAACGTTATAGAAGAATTACAGAAGGAGAATGAAAGATGAACTTCAGAGATTTAACAAGAGACGATATTGACGTCAGGCTTCAGAGCGTGAAGGTGAATAAAAACGATCCAAGCAAGAGCGGAGTTATACTGCTGCTTTACAAGAACGCAAGGGTTGATATGAACATCCTCGACGAGACGGTAGGTCCCGAGAACTGGCAGAATAAGTTTTACGAGCATAAGGGAATACTTTTCTGCTCTCTCGGCATCAACACGAACTACGACAAGCCCGCAGAGTTTGATGACCGTTGGATATGGAAAGACGACGCAGGAGTGGAGAGCAACACGGATGCCGAGAAGGGAAATGCATCAGATGCGAGAAAGCGCGCAGGCTTTGCGTGGGGTATCGGACGAGAGCTTTACACAACGCCGCTTATATGGGTTAAGGCGGCGGACTGCAGGATAGACGACAACGGCAAGTGTTGGGATAAGTTTGCGGTGGAAGCCATACGTGTGCAGGATAAAAAAATAACGGGGCTCCTGATATACAATCTGACACAGAAAAAGAGGTGCTTTTCATGGGAGACAAAGTAAATCAGTGCGCAAAGATATTAGAATATATGGCCACTCACGGAAGTATAACGCCGAAGGATGCCGACAGAGAGTTCGGCTGCATGAGGTTGGCAAGCAGGATTTCCGACCTGAAGAAAGCGGGATTTAAGATACACAAGGAAATGGAGACCGCGAAGAACAGGGACGGCGAGACGGTGAGATACGCACGGTACAAGTTGGTGAAGTGACTATGAAGACGATATTTAGTCAAGCTAAGACGATTGTTGAAGACGGTGTTGCGTATCTGTGCCTGAACGTTCCGTACCGGGATGCGCGGAAGTTCGTCGGCGAGATGAAGAACAAAAAGTATGATGTGGAAATCAAGGAGCATCGGGAGAAACGGAGCTTGGATGCAAATGCATACTGCTTCGTACTGCTTGACAAGCTTGCAGAAGCTCTCCGAGAACCGAAGGAAGCTTTATACCGGAGCTACATCAAGGAGATAGGCGGAAACAGTGAAACGGTGTGCGTGCTCGACGGTGCGGTGGACAACCTCCGCAAGGGATGGGAGCGCAACGGGTTAGGATGGCAGACGGACGTTATACCGAGCAAGATTAAAGGCTGCACAAACGTTATCCTCTACTACGGCTCAAGCACATACGACACAGCTCAGATGAGCAGGCTTATTGACTTGATTATCCAAGACTGCAAAGGATGCGGGATAGAAACGCTTCCGCCTGAAAGACTGGCGGCAATGATAGGAGAGTGGGAGAATGGCGGTTAACAGCAGAAGAAAAGGCGCGGAGTTTGAGCGGGCGCTTGCGAAGATGCTCCGGAACTACGGATATGAATGCAGGCGCGGACAGCAGTTCTGCGGAGCAAACGGCGATGCAGACGTTGCGGGGCTTCCGGGAATACACATTGAAGCGAAAGCCGTTGAGAAGCTTAACCTCTACGACGCAATGGCACAGGGAATGGGGGTGTAGCCAATGAACGATGTCTTTCGGCAAAGGCTTCAGATGCTACGGGAGAAACGGCGGATAAGCCGTCAGGTACTGTCGGAGCTGTGCGGACTCTCTTCCGATGCTATACGGAGATATGAACGCGGAGAAGCTGAGCC
>JAFQVE010000524.1 GCA_017408185.1 Oscillospiraceae bacterium
AGCTTGCAAAGCAGATTGATAAGGCTGTTTTCCCGGGAACTATGGGCGGTCCGCTTATGCATATAATCGCGGCAAAGGCGGTTTGCTTCGGCGAAGCATTAAAGCCTGAGTTTACAGCATATCAGAAAAAGGTTGTTGCAAATGCTTCGGCTCTTGCAAGTGCACTGTTGCAGTGCGGCTTTGATCTTGTTTCCGGTGGCACTGACAATCATCTTATGCTTGTGGATCTCAGAAAGGTGGGAGTTACGGGAAAAGAGCTTGAGCATCGCCTTGATGAAGTCGGTATTACTCTTAACAAAAACTCTATCCCCAATGATCCTGAGAAGCCGTTTGTTACAAGCGGTGTGCGTATCGGCACTCCGGCTGCAACAACCAGAGGTTTTGGAGAAACGGATATGGCAGAAATTGCCCGTCTTATCCATCTCACCGCTACATCTTTTGAAACCAAGAAGGAATATATTCGCGATTGCGTAAAGGCTCTTTGCGATAAATATCCGCTCTACTAATACATATAAATTAAATAGGAGGCGCAGTATGTACAGACCGCTTGCAGATAGAATACGTCCGGACAGCATTGACGATGTTTTCGGGCAGAAGCATCTCTTGGGGGAAAACGGCATACTGCGCCGTGTCATTCTCAGTGGACAAATACCTAATATGATTTTCTTTGGCCCGAGTGGTGTCGGAAAAACAACGGTTGCTGAGATAATTGCAAGGCATACATCGCGTGAGTTTAAAAAGTTAAATGCAACCACGGCATCAATTAGTGATATAAAAGATATAGTGGCAGGGCTGGATACATTCCTTACCCCGAATGGTGTTCTGCTTTATATTGATGAAATTCAGTATTTTAATAAAAAACAGCAACAATCTCTTCTTGAGTTCATGGAAAACGGCAAGCTTACCATTATAGCATCTACAACGGAAAATCCGTATTTTTATGTGTACAGTGCAATTCTTTCAAGAGCGACTGTTTTTGAGTTTAAGCCGATTGAGCCGGAAGATGTTCGCGGCGCGATAAACAGAGCTATGAGTAAACTTAGGGACGAGGTTGAGCTTGAAGACGGTGTTGTTGAACACATATCATCCGCTTGCGGCGGAGATGTCAGAAAGGCACTCAATGCAATTGAGCTTTTAGTTGAAAGTGCAGAGCGTTGCGAAGAAAAAGCTGTTATTAGATTAGAAGATGCACGGTTGGTCACCCAACGTAGTGCAATGCGTGCGGACAGGGATGGAGACAGCCATTACGACGTGATATCTGCGCTGCAAAAATCCGTAAGAGGCTCGGACCCCGATGCTGCGGTATACTATCTTGCAAGACTTCTTGAGGCGGGGGATATGTTATCAGCTTGCAGACGTCTTCTTGTAATTGCGAGCGAAGATGTCGGTCTTGCTTATCCGCAGGCAATTTCAATTGTAAAATCTTGTGTCGACAGTGCGTTGCAGTTGGGGATGCCGGAAGCGCGTATCCCTCTTGCGGAAGCGGTTATTCTTCTTGCCACTTCTCCTAAATCGAATTCTGCGATATGCGCAATCGATTCGGCTATTTCCGATATAAGAAACGGTTTGGGCGGTGACATCCCTGCTTATTTGCGTGACGCTCATTATTCCGGAGCAGAAAAGCTTGGAAGAGGATTGACTTACAAGTATCCGCATTCTTATCCTAATCATTGGGTAAAGCAGCAATATTTGCCGGATGAAATAAAGAATAAGAAATATTATGAATTTGGTGACAATAAGGTTGAAAAAACAACTGAAAAATATTGGAATGAAATAAAAAAATAACATTTTGTCTCACGCGTGTTGGTTGTATGCGTGAGACAAAATGTTTGAAACGAACAAAAAACTTAAAATCACTATTGAAAAAAGGATTATAATAGTGTATAATATAATTTGGAAAAGATTTTGTGTTATTTTTTAACGTTTTATTTGTTAGAATCTAACATTGAGGTACAGCGTATGAATGACAGACAACAATTGATAAATGATTACATACAAACAAAAAGTGAAGTCACGCTCGCGGAACTTAAGAAATTGGTTCCGTCAGTGTCCGAAATGACAATTCGCCGCGATCTTGAGGCATTGGAATCCGGCGGACGCATTGTGCGTATTCATGGCGGAGCCCGCTCGGTTAAGGCAATTAATATGCTTGTTGAGGATGCTTTTTCAAAGCGTTCAGCTACAAATGTTGATAAAAAGCGTATAATTGCAGAAAAGGCATTAGCGTATATAGAGGATAAAAGCTCTGTTTATATTGACGCCGGAAGTACGACTATGTCGCTTGCCGAAATGCTTCCGGATAAACAGCTTTTGATATCCACTTGTGCTTTGAATATAGCCGGAGAACTTTTAAAGCTCAAAAACAGCAGGATTAATCTGTTGGGCGGAGAGGTTAACAAGAACAGTATTTCTACATACGGACCGGGGGCACGAGCTGCAATAGAAAACATCAATATTGATGTCGCTTTTATTGCTGCAACTGCGTTTTCTGTTAAAAATGGATTCAGCTGCGGTAATGTATATGACTGCGAGCTTAAAAGAGAAATCCTTAATCGTTCTTCGCTTAGGATAATGCTTATGGATAGCAGCAAAGTGGATAACACAATGCCGTATACGTTTGCACATCCAAAGGATATAGATGTTTTGATAACTGATGATGGTATATCAAATGAGCTTCGCTCATTTTTTATAGAAAACGGAACTAAGGTTTTGTAAAAATTGAAAGGAGAATATAGATGAAAACAAAGGCATTAAGACTTTATGGCAAAAACGACCTTCGGCTCGAAGAGTTTGAGCTTCCGGCTATTACGGAAGATGAAATTCTTGCTGAGGTTGTAACCGACAGCATTTGTATGTCGAGCTACAAGGCTGCACAGCAAGGCGGAGATCATAAGCGTGTGCCCGATGATGTTGAGAACAATCCGATTATCATCGGTCATGAGTTCTGTGGTATAATCCGCGAGGTTGGCGCAAACTGGCAGAATAAATTTAAGGTTGGACAGAAATTTTCTATCCAACCAGCAACAAACTATAAAGGAAGTTTGGCTGCTCCCGGATATTCTTATCATAATATCGGAGGATGTTCTACATACGTCGTTATCCCTGCTGAGGTTATGATTTGCGATTGCTTGCTTGACTATAACGGCGATGCTTTCTTCCATGGTTCGCTTTCAGAGCCGATGTCCTGCATCGTTGGCGGATATCACGCAATGTTCCACACAAAAGCAGGATCCTACGAACATGAAATGGGAATTAAAGAGGGCGGAAACCTCATCATTATGGCAGGCGCAGGTCCGATGGGAATGGGTGCAATTGACTATGCTGTGCATGGAGATCGTAAGCCGGGCATTTTGGTTGTTACGGACATTGACGATGCACGTCTTGAGCGCGCAAAAAGCCTTCTTTCTCCCGAAGATGCTGCAAAGAACGGCGTAAAGCTCGTTTATGTCAACACAAACAACTGTGAAGATGCAAAGCAGTATCTTATGGATATTACCGATGGTGTTGGATACCACGATGTAATGCTTATGGCACCTGTTAAGCCGGTTTGTGAGCTTGCAGACTCTGTTCTTGCATATGACGGTTGCGTAAACTTCTTTGCAGGTCCGACAAATCACGAATTCTCTGCTATGGTGAACTTCTATAACATTCATTATAATGCAACCCACTACATCGGCACTTCCGGCGGAAATACCGACGATATGCGCGAGTCATTAAAGCTTATGGAAGAGGGAAGACTTAATCCCGCTGTTATGGTAACACACGTTGGCGGTATCGACAGCGCAAAGGAATCAACTCTCAATCTTCCGAACATTAAAGGCGGAAAGAAGCTTATTTATACACATGTAAATATGCCGCTTACAGCTATTGATGATTTTGCAGAGCTTGGGAAGAATGATCCTTTCTTTGCAAAGCTCGCTGAAATCACCGCACGTCACAACGGTCTCTGGTCAGCAGAGGCTGAAAAATATTTGCTTGAAAACAAATAACGAAAGGAGTAAATACATATGGCAACACCAGTTATAATGCCGCGTCAGGGACAGTCAGTTGAAAGCTGTATCATCTCAAAGTGGCATAAAAAAGTCGGCGATATGGTAGCCGAAGGCGATACGCTCTTCTCCTATGAAACAGACAAAGCAAGCTTCGATGAGGTAGCAAAGGTATCCGGCAAAATGCTTGCAGTTTTCTATGAAGAGGGCGACGATGTAGAATGTCTTCTCAACGTTTGTGTAATAGGCAACGACGGTGAGAGCACCGCAGAGTTTGCACCTGCAGGCGCAGCTGCTCCCGCAGAAACGGCTCCGGTTGCAGCACCTGCTGCAGCACCGGCGGCACCGGTAAACCCTGTAGCTCCTGTTGATGCAGGAAATGCAACACCGGTAATTATGCCGCGTCAGGGACAATCTGTTGAAAGCTGTATTATCTCAAAATGGCATAAAAAAGTCGGTGATATGGTAGCCGAAGGTGATACACTCTTCTCCTACGAAACAGATAAGGCAAGCTTTGATGAAGTATCAAAGGTGTCCGGCAAGATGCTTGCAATCTTCTTTGAAGAGGGCGATGATGTAGAATGTCTCCTCAATGTATGCGTAATCGGTGAAGACGGCGCAAATGCAGATGCGTTCAATCCCAATGCAACTGCAGCACCTGTAGCACCTGCAGCAGAGGCAGCACCTGTGGCTTCTGCACCCGTTGCAGCAGCACCTGTAGCTGTTGTTTCAACAGCAAAGGCAGGCGATGCGCTCAAGATTTCTCCCCGTGCAAAAAATCTTGCAGAGAAAACATTTGCCGATATCTCTCTTGCAACACCCACAGGCCCGAACGGCAGAATCATCGAGCGCGATGTTGAGCGTCTTATCTCCGAAGGTAAGGTTGTAACTCCTGCGGCAGCTGATGCACTCGGCAAGGGAATTGTCGGCACAGGTATCGGCGGAAGAGTAACAACTGCAGATATCGCAGCAGCAGGAAGTGCACCTGCGGCGGCTCCGACAGCACCTGCAGAGGTTGCAGCACCGGTTGCAGATTACGAAGAGGTTCCGATGACAAATATCAGAAAGGTCATCGCAAAATCTATGTCTGCATCTCTCACAGAGATGGCACAGCTCACTCTCAATACATCCTTTGATGCAACTGCAATTCTTAATTACCGCAAGGTGCTTAAGGCAAAGGGCGAAGCTTTCGGTATGGAGAAGGTAACTCTCAACGATATGATTCTCTATGCAGTATCACGCATCATTCTGGGCCACAGAGATATTAATGCTCACCTTATCGACAATAAGATGAGACTCTTCAATAACGTACATCTCGGCGTTGCTTGCGATACAGCTCGCGGACTTATGGTTCCCACAGTATTCAATGCAAACAAGATGTCACTTAAGGAAATCTCCGCTGAATCCAAGCGTGTAACAGGTATGTGCCGTGACGGTGCTTGCAGCCCCGACCTTCTTAAGGGCGCATCGTTTACCATCACAAATCTCGGAAGCCTCGGAATCGAGAGCTTTACTCCCGTCATCAACCCGCCGCAGACAGCAATCCTCGGCGTTTGCGGAACTGAAACAAAGATTCGCGAGAAGAACGGTGAAATCTCAACATACCAGGCAATGGGACTTTCCCTCACATTTGACCACAGAGCAGTTGACGGTGCTCCTGCTGCTAAGTTCCTCAAAGAACTCTGCGAAGCACTCGAGAACTTTGATTTGCTTCTTGGTGTATAATTCTGAAAGGAGAAAACGTCAATGTATGATTTGGTAGTATTGGGTGGCGGCCCTGCAGGTTATCTTGCAGCTGAGCGTGCAGCAGCCGAAGGTATGAGCGTTTGTGTTGTTGAGAAGCGCTTCCTCGGCGGTGTCTGCCTGAATGAAGGCTGCATTCCCACAAAAACATTCCTCAATTCCGCAAAGATTTACGATCACACTGTTCACGGCGAGAAGTTCGGCGTAACTGCAAGTGATATCAAGATTGACCATAAGGCTGTTGTTGCACGTAAAAACGATGTTCGTAGTAAGCTCGTTGCAGGTATTGCAGCAGCTCTCCGTGCAGGTAAGGTAAAGGTAATTGAGGCTGACGGTCAGATTATTGGAAAGTCTGAGGGCTTTGATGTAAAGGCAGGCGATGAAGTTGTTTCAGGTAAGAAGCTTCTCATCGCAACAGGCTCAAACGCAGTTGTTCCTCCGATTCCCGGACTCAAAGAAGCAATTGCATCAGGCTTTGGTATGACCAACCGCGAAATCCTTGATATGGAAGAGGTTCCTGAATCTCTCGCAGTTATCGGTGGCGGTGTTATCGGTTTAGAGATGGCTTCATACTTTAACTCGATCGGCAGCAAGGTAACGGTTATCGAAATGATGCCGAAGATTGCAGGTCCGACAGATAACGAAATTTCCGAGATTCTTCTCAAAAACTATACCAATAAGGGCATCAAGTTCGAGCTCGGTGCAAAGGTAACAGGCTTCGGCACTGACACTGTTGAGTATGAAAAAGATGGTAAGAACGTATCCCTCAAGGTTGATAAGGTTCTCGTATCTATCGGCCGCCGTGCTCATACAATGGGCATTGGCCTTGAAACAATCGGTGTTGAGCTCAACCGCGGTGCTGTCGTAACAGATGATTTCTGCAGAACAAATGTTCCGGGCGTATATGCCGCAGGCGACGTTAACGGCAAGAGTATGCTTGCTCACACTGCATACCGCGAAGCTGAGGTTGCAATCAACCATATGGTCGGCAAAAAGGATCGTATGCGCTATAACGCAATCCCCGCTGTTATCTACACAAACCCGGAAGTTGCTTCTGTCGGTGAAACTGAAGAGACAGCAAAGGCAAAGGGAATTGCTTATAAAAAGTCGACTGTCAGCATGATGTACAGCGGTCGTTATATGGCAGAGAATACCGAATACGACGGTATCTGCAAGGTTCTCGCAGACGAGAAGACCGGTAAGATTATCGGTGTTCATATGCTCGGTACATATTCTTCCGAGATTATATTCTCGGCAGCAATGATGGTTGAGTGTGAGATGAGAATCAACGATGTTAAGGAGTTCGTATTCCCGCACCCGACAGTCTGCGAAATAGTACGTGAAGCAGTATTCAAGATGAAATAAAAAAGGAGAGAAGTAAAAATGCCTAAGTCACAATTTTTAGATCCGAATGAAGTAAGAAAAAGCAGTTTTATTACATTTCAGGATATCCCGGTAAACCAGTACAACAAAACAATCAAGGAAGAGAGCAAGAACTACTCCAAGGATGATTTTATGCGTATCTATCGCGATATGGCAATTATCCGCGAGTTTGAAACAATGCTCTATCAGATCAAGACAACTAACCACTATAACGGTGTTGACTATTCTAACCCCGGACCTGCTCACCTTTCAACAGGTCAGGAAGCATCAGCTGTAGGACAGGCATATATCCTCGGCGTTGATGACTATATCTTCGGTTCGCACAGAAGCCACGGTGAAATCCTTGCAAAGGGTCTCTCCTGCATTCAGAAGCTTTCCGATGATGAGCTCTACAAGATTATGTCCGACTTCTTCGGCGGCGACATTCTCCGCGTAGTTGAAGGTAAGCAGAATGATAAGTCCAATGTCAAGGCACTTGCTATTGACTTCCTTGTATACGGTGCTCTTGCTGAAATCTTTGCACGTACAACAGGCTTCAACCGCGGTCTTGGCGGCTCGATGCATGCATTCTTTACTCCGTTTGGTATTTACCCGAACAACGCTATCGTTGGCGGATCCGGTACAATCGCACTCGGTAGCTCCCTTTATAAGAAGGTCAACAACAAGAAGGGTATCGTTGTATGTAATATCGGTGACGCTTCTCTCGGTTGCGGACCTGTTCTCGAAGCTCTTAATATGGCTGGTATGGATCAGATCCGTCAGCTTTGGGATGAAAGCCACAACAATGGCCTCCCGGTTCTCTTCAACATCTTTGATAATATGTACGGTATGGGTGGCCAGACCTTTGGTGAGACAATGGCATACGGTATGCCGGCACGTCTCGGTGCAGGCTTTAGCCCGACACAGATGCATGCAGAGCGCGTAGACGGCTACAACCCGCTCGCAGTTATCGATGCAATGAAGAGAAAGAAGGAAATCCTCGAGAACGGAGACGGTCCGGTTCTCCTCGATGTTCTTACATACCGTGTAACAGGTCACTCTCCGTCCGATGCTTCCAGCTATCGTACTCAGGAAGAAATCGATGCTTGGATTGAGCAGGATGTTCTTAAGGCGTACAGCAAGAAGCTTATCGATGCTAAGGTTGCAGAACAGGGCGAATTCGATGCAATTCTTGATGATGTCAAGAATCTCATCACACGTTCCTGCGCTCTTGCTGTTGATGAAAGTGTATCTCCGCGTATGGATCTTAAGAAATAGCCGGATATGATTGAGAAGCTCATGTTCTCAAATCTCAAGGTCGAGAAGATGGACGACCGTGAACCCGATGTTCTTATGCCGAAGGCAGAGAACCCGAGAGTTCAGCAGATTGCAAAGAAGGAGCGCTTCGGCTTTGATGCATCCGGCAAGCCTGTTTCAAAGAACAAGGTTTACCAGCTTCGTGACGGTCTCTTTGAGGCTATTATCGATAAATTCTACGAAGATCCTACTCTCGTTGCATACGGTGAAGATAACCGTGACTGGGGCGGCGCATTTGCTGTTTATCGTGGTCTCACAGAAGCTCTCCCGTATCATCGCTTCTTCAATGCCCCGATTTCTGAAGCTGCTATCGTTGGTAGTGCTGTAGGATATGCAATGAGCGGCGGTCGTGCAATCGTTGAGCTTATGTACTGTGACTTCCTTGGCCGTGCAGGCGATGAAATCTTCAACCAGCTTGCAAAGTGGCAGTCAATGAGCGCAGGAATCCTCAAGATGCCTGTTGTTCTCCGTATCTCAGTTGGCTCCAAGTATGGCGCACAGCATTCTCAGGATTGGTCTTCAATGATCGCTCATGTTCCGGGACTCAAGTGTGTATTCCCGACAACTCCGTACGATGCAAAGGGTCTTATGAATGCAGCTCTCAACGGCACAGACCCGGTTATCTTCTTTGAGAGCCAGAGAATCTACGATGTCGGTGAGCAGTTCCACGAAGGCGGAGTTCCGGAAGGTTACTACGAAATTCCAATCGGTGAGCCGGATGTCAAGAAAGTCGGTTCCGATGTCACAATCCTCACAATCGGTGCAACTCTCTACCGTGCTCTCGATGCAGCTAAGATTCTTGAAGAGAAGTATGGCATCTCAGCTGAAGTTATCGATGCACGTTCAATCGTTCCGTTCAACTACGATAAGGTTATCGAGTCTGTCAAGAAGACCGGTAAGCTCGTTATCGCATCCGATGCTTGTGCACGCGGCTCTATCATCAAGGATATGGCTCAGACAATCACATCAACCTGCTTCGATTACCTCGATGCACCGGTTGCAACAGTTGGCGCACGCAACTGGATCACTCCGTGCTACGAGCTCGATGCAGACTTCTTCCCGCAGGCTGACTGGATTATCGATACAATCCACGAGCGCATTATGCCGATCCCGGGTCATACCCCGACAAACAACTTCTCCGAAAGCGAAGAGCTCCGTCGCTCCAAGCTCGGTGTATGATTTTTCTCATAAGCAAAAGTTACGATTGCTACTTCAATCTTGCGCTTGAAGAAAACTTCCTGCGCGAGTATGATGATGAAATCTTTATGCTCTGGCAAAACGATAACACAATAGTTATCGGAAAAAACCAGAACACTCTTGCTGAAATAAACTACGACTATGTAAAAGAAAAGGGTATACGCGTCGTCCGTCGGATCACCGGCGGCGGCGCAGTTTACCACGATATGGGAAATATCAATTTCACATATATAACAAGGCAGGATGGGGAATGGGAGAATGACTTCTCCCGTTTCGCAAAGCCTGTTGTATCTGCTCTTAAAAAGATAGGCCTCGACGCCGAAATTTCCGGGCGGAATGACATAGTTGTAAACGGCAGAAAGATTTCAGGTAATGCACAAACCGTTGCAGGTGGCAGAATTCTTCACCACGGAACACTTCTTTTCAATACCGATGTATCGGTGCTTTCAAATGCACTCGTTCCCGATCCTGAAAAAATCAGGAGCAAGGGCATAAAGTCCGTATCATCGCGTGTTGTCAACATAAATGAGCTTCTCGGAAGGGAAGTTACAGCGGAAGAAATATCCGACCTTGTTGGCAGTGAAGTAAAAACACTTTACGGGGCAAAAGAGTATGTTCTTTCGGATGAAGAGATAAAACGAGCCGAGAAACTTGCTGATGAGAAGTACAGAAC
>JAFQVE010000525.1 GCA_017408185.1 Oscillospiraceae bacterium
CGTCAGGAGCTTCACGAGCTTATCAGAACCCACTCCCTTGCAGCGGGTAAGCGCGTGAAGGAGGACGGCGAGGCAAACGACCTTATCGACCGCATTGCCGCAGACCCGGCATTCGGTATGACAAAGGAAGAGATTGTGAAGAATCTCGATCCGAAAAACTACACGGGCAGAAGCGCTTCGCAGGTTACGGAGTTTTTGCGTGACTTCGTATATCCGGCAATAGAAAAGTACAGCGCGGAAATTGAAACCGAGGCAGAGCTTAAAGTTTAAGGAAAACGGATTTTTCTATTGACTAAAAGAGTTAAAAATTATATAATATTTATTGTGCGCAAAATGTAAAAATATGGCTATAAAGAGTTTTGCGCAAAAGAGGAGGTTATACAAATGAAAAAAGGCATACTTTGGTTTGTCGCTGTTGTTGCTGTTATTGCAGTGTTTATTGCAACCACAATCAGCGGTCTTAACCTTGGCGTTGTCGAAATCCCGAGTGCAACAGACGGTATCCGTCTCGGCCTTGACCTTCAGGGCGGTGCGATGATTACGTTTGAGGCACGCACAGAGGACGGCTCTGTTCCGTCAAAGGCAGATATGGAAATTGCAAAGACTGTTCTTCGCAAGCGTCTTGATGCTGCAAATTACACAGAAGGAACTGTTACCGCTGCAGGCGATACACGCCTCACGGTTGAGATTCCGTCCGTAACCGATCCGGAAGAGGCAGTCGCTCTTCTCGGAAAAACCGCTGTTCTTGAGTTCCGCGATGCAGACGGAAACGTCATCATTTCCGGTAACGAGGTAAAGAGCGCGGAATCCGTTTACGGTCAGGTTTCTGAAAACGGTGCAAACCAGCACCACGTTGTTCTTTCGCTCACAAGCGAGGGAAGAGAAAAGTTCACTCAGGCAACAAAGAAGGCTGCTTCCCAGGCTTCTGCCGAAAAGAACTATATCGACATTTATCTTGATGAAACTCTCCAGAGCCGTCCGTTTGTAGATGCTTCTTACGCATCAACGGGCATCAACTCCGAAGAGGTTGTTATCACAATCGGCAGCGAGGACAGCTTAAATCCTGCCGGCGGCGAAGAGTCCAAGACTCTTGCAAACATCATCAACTCAGGCCGTCTCCCGTTTGCTCTTGAGGAAATTGAGCTTCGCTCGGTTGGACCTACTCTCGGTGAAAAAGCACTTGAGACAAGCCTTTTCGCAGGCTTTATCGGTCTTCTTCTCGTTATGCTCTTTATGATTCTTATCTACCGTCTCCCGGGTGTTGTTGCAAGCATCTCTCTTGCATTCTACACAGCGCTTTTAGTTGTGATTATGTCACTGCTTAAAGTAAACCTTTCTCTCCCGGGTATTGCAGGTATCATCCTTTCAATCGGTATGGCGGTTGACGCAAACGTCATTATCTACGAGAGAATCAAGGAAGAGCTCCGCGTTGGCAAGACTCTTAAGGCGTCCATTGATGCAGGCTTTAAGCGCGCGTTCACCGCAATTTTAGACTCCAACGTAACAACTCTCATCGCTGCAGTTGTTCTTTACTGCTTCGGTATGGGAACCATCCGCGGCTTTGCAATCACGCTTGGTCTCGGTGTTGTAATCTCGATGTTCACGGTGCTTGTTGTTTCACGCTTCCTGCTTTATCGCCTTGTCGATATGAACATCAAGTCACTTAAGGCATACGGCGCATAAGGAGGAAAAAGATAATGTTTAGTAAAATGGAAAATAAGTTAAATATTGTAAACAAGTCTAATGTATTCTTTCTTATAGGCGTCATCTTTGCTCTCATTGGTCTTGTTTCACTCATCATCCTTCCGTTCGGTGTAAATCTTTTCAACCTTGACATCGACTTTGCCGGCGGAACCACAATGACCTATAATATGCACAAGCAGCTTGACAAAGCAGAGCTTGACAATATCACGGCTATCGTTGAAAAGGCAACGGGTGCAGAGATATCATCGGCTCAGAAGTCCGGCGACGGCGACGAGCAGGTTGTTCTCAAGAGCGCAACGCTCTCTTCCGAACAGCGCGATGCAGCGTTCAATGCACTCAAGGAGGCTTATGGTCTCCACGACGGAACCGAGACGGTTGCTGAGGGCGAAACAGCTCACACAGACGTTATCTCCGTTGACAACGTTGACCCGGTAATGGGCAACGATCTTCGCAATTCCGCAATCAAGGCGGCGTTCCTTGCAATCCTCTTCATGCTTATCTACATTGCAATCCGCTTTGATGTTCGCTCCGGTCTTGCTGCAATTATTGCGCTTGCTCACGACGTTCTCGTTGTTATCAGCGCCTACGTTATCTTCAGAATTCCGCTTAATCTCACATTCATCGCTGTCGTTCTTACGATTCTTGGTTACTCCATTAACGCAACAATCGTTATCTTCGACCGCATCCGTGAGAACAGAAAGCTTATTAAGAAGACAAGCTTTGCAGATATCGTAAACAAGAGCATCTGGCAGAGTGCAACAAGAAGCGTAAATACAACGGTAACAACTCTTCTTTCAATCGTTATGATTGCAATTTTCGGCGTAACATCAATCCGCAACTTTGCAATTCCGCTTGTTGTAGGTGTTGTTGCAGGTCTTTACTCTTCAATGTTCATCTCCGGCGCAGTGTGGGTAAAGCTCACTAAGAACGCAAACAAAGCATAAAATTCTCAAAAATATTTTTACACTCCTGCAGTGAATAATGCTGTAGGAGTGTTTTTCTTTTCAAGTGTTTTCCAAAATGAACGATTTTACTAAAATTGACAAAATCAGGTGATATAATTTATAAAAAACGGAAAGCGGGTTTGCATTATGAAGCTTTATGCAAATTTACATACGCACTCAACTCATTCCGACGGAGGGTTCACACCAAAGCAGCTTGCCGCTGCGGCGAAAAAAGAAGGATACGGCGCGCTTGCTCTTACCGACCACGATACCGTTACGGGATACACAGAGCTGCGTGAGGAGTGTGAAAAGCTTGGGCTTGAAACAATTTTCGGTGCCGAGTTTTCATCTCCGTCAAAGCTGCTTGAAAAGAATAAAGATAAAGGTGCGGCGTTTCATCTGCTTACAGAGTTTCACATCTGCGGGTATCACTTTGACCCCGAGTATCCCAAAATGAAAGAGTATCTTGCGGGAATGAGCTTCCGTGAGACGGAGCAGACGCGGACGCTTTTTGAGCGCGGGGTTCGCCTTGGAAAGATACACGGGATAGAGTGGGATGAGGTTTTAGAGTTTAACAAAGGAGTTACATGGCTTTGTAATGACCACCTCTGGCGCGCACTTCTTGCAAAGGGACTTATGAAGCCTTCTGACCGCGAATGGTATTTCCGTGAGCTTTTTGGTGTTCATCGGCATGAGGTAGAGCCGGCTTATCCGTTTTTGCAGGAGCACGAGATAATAAAGCTCATTCACGATGCGGGAGGTATCGCCATTGTTGCGCATCCGCATAATCAGCTTGAATGTATTGAGCCGCTTGTTGAAATGGGCATAGACGGGCTTGAGGTCTGGCATCACCTTATGACAGATGAAGAAAAAGAAAAAGCTCTTCGCATAGCGCATGACAAAGGACTCTACATTTCCGGCGGAAGCGACCACTATGGTCTTTGCAGCGGATATTATAAAGAGGACGGGACCGAGAAAAACAGTAGCTGCTATGCACCGTATCTGTCCTACGGTACGACGAAAGAGTATTTTGATGAGATAAAAAACAGAAAAATAATGCGCAGATAAATTAACCGGGGGGTGTGAAAACATCACATCTCCGGTTAATTTATTGCTAAATTGAAAAAATGGGTTTAATTTGCTTGAAAAAATCATAACAATGTTGTATACTTATATATTATATATAAAACCCTAAGGAATGAGGAACTAAAATGTCAGGACATTCAAAATGGAAGAATATTCTTCATAAGAAGGAAAAAACCGATGCTCAGAGAGCGAAGATTTTCACTAAAATAGGAAGAGAAATGGCAGTAGCCGTAAAAGAGGGCGGCCCCGACCCTGCAAGCAACTCAAAGCTTGCTGCCTGCCTTGCAAAGGCAAAGGCAAATAATGTGCCGAATGATAATATAAAGCGCATTATCGAGCGTGCTTCAGGTGCTGACGGCGCAAACTATGAAACCATTGTATATGAGGGCTACGGCCCGTGCGGCGTTGCCGTTATTGTTGAAACTATGACGGACAACCGCAACCGCACAGCATCCGAGGTTCGCCATTATTTCGATAAATACGGCGGAAATCTCGGTGCAACCGGCTGTGTGGGTTGGCAGTTTGACAACAAAGGCATTGTTGTTATCGAGCGCGCAGGTGCCGATGAGGATGACGTTATGCTGGCGTGCCTTGATGCAGGCGCTGATGACGTTGAGGTCTCGGAAGAGGTTGTTGAGGTTTATTGTGACCCGACTTCCGTTGTTGAGGTAAGCGGCGCTCTTGAAGCGGCGGGATATACCGTTGTATCTGCAGAGTCCGAAATGGTTCCGCAGACGTACACAAAGCTTGAAAATGAAGATGATATCAAGAATATGCAGAAGCTTCTTGATATGCTTGAAGACAATGATGACGTTCAGAACGTCTATCATAACTGGGAAGAGGAAGAATAAAAACAAGTTTTTCCTCCTCGGCTTAAAGAAAGGGGACTTAGGATATGCCTAAGATTATTCTCAGCGCAGACCGCACCTGCGATATCGGTCTGGAGCTTCAGGAAAAGTATTCCGTAAATCTTATTTCGTATTCAATCACTCTTAACGATAAAAAATATATGGACAGCGTTGATATTTTTCCGGATGACCTTTATGCGGCGTTCCGTAAGGACGGCACGCTTCCCAAAACATCCGCAATAAATCCGCAGGAGTATATCGAATATTTCAGTCAATGGACGGATAAAGGCTATGAGGTTATTCATATAACGCTTTCCTCTGCAATAACGAGCAGCTACCAGTCATGCCTGCTTGCGGCGGCAGAGCTTCCGGGCGTCCATGTTATCGACTCCCGCAATGTTTCAAGCGCAATTGCGCTTCTTGTAATCGAGGCTGGAGAGCGTATTGCCCAAGGTCTTCCTGCAGAGCAGATTGTGGAAGAGGTATCGGCTCTTCGCACCAAAAGCCACTGTAGCTTCGTCCTTGAAACGCTTGACTTTATGAAGGCGGGCGGGCGTTGCTCCGGCGTTGCGGCGCTTGCGGCGGGAATGCTCGGGCTTAAGGTGTCCATAGAAGTAAACAACGAAACCGGCGAGCTTCACGCGGCGAAGAAGTACCGCGGGAATATGGACAGAGTTCTTGCTCAGTACGTTTCCGAGCAGTTTGAAAAATACCCGGACATCAATCCGGAGCGTATGTATATTACCCATTCGGGCGTGCCGGAGGAGCGACTTGCCGCTGTCAAAAAGCAGGTCGAAGACACCGGATTGTTTAAGGAGATATACACCAGCCGTGCAAGCTGTACCATTTCAACCCACTGCGGCCCCGGCACTCTCGGCGTTCTGTTTTTGGAAAAGTAAATAAAAAAACATCCTGCAGTTAAATCCTGATGACGGATTGAACTGCAGGGACTTTTTTATTTTTCTTTAAAAAAGTAATCATGAGATACGTGAAGATGGGGGTATTTTTTGCGGTATTTTTTCATCTTTGCTCTGTCTTCTCTCGGCAAAAAGCCTTTATACTGTCTGTAGCATTTGCTCATATGTGAGCAGTTTGCAAAGCCGCACATATCGGATATATACTGCAGGGAATATTGTGTGTGCGTGAGCGCAAACTGTGCGCGTACAACCCGTATCATAACAAGGTAGGTTAGTGGCGATACGTCAAGATATCTTTTAAAAAGCGTAAAAAGATTTGTGCGGCAAAGCCCGCTCTCTTTTGCAAGACTTTCGCCGGTGATTTTCTGTGAGTAATTTTTATGAATATACGTCATAGCATCAAGCACCGGCAAAAGGCGCCTTGTAAAAACGGAAAGAGCTGTCTTTTTTTGTTTATCGGAAAGAGAAAACTCCGGTAAAGAAAAGAACTTTTCAATGGATTTAAGCGACGGAGCGGAAAAAAGCGTTTTTGCTGCTTCAAGAGAAGCTGCGGAAAGAATGACCGTGCGCACAGGCTCAAAGCCCAGCTCCTTTGAAAATGCGGGCAGAAGCAGGTGCGTAATAGAGGTAATGAACGACGCGTGGTCAACATCTTTGTAGGTGTTGTATTCCGTAAATATACGCATAACGGAAACTTTGCTGTCAGAGGAGACCTCCGGATAGTACAAAGTTCCGGCAGGAACAATCACCACGCTACCGGAAGCGCAGTGGACATCTCCGCGCTCGGTGCGAAGGAGAAACTCTCCGTCAAGGCATATCCATATGGAGGGATAGTCTGTGTGGCGCGGGAAAGTATGTTCTTGCACTATTTCGGTAATGTGAGCCACGTTGACCGGGGGTCTCTCGGTGAGAAAAGGAGAAATAGAGCTTGAAATGATGGCGTTTTTACCTTTTTTCATCTCTTTTTCCATTTTCTCACATCCCTTTTTTGAATTTATAATTATAATATAGCACCATTTGTTTCGGTTTGTCAACATACAAAACCTTGTAAAAAAAATTTTTTGAAATTATGAACGATTTTATTAATGTTGGGTTATTGAGGATATATAATAAGGGCATAGTGTAATATATTCTTAACAAAAAAGAAAGGGTGATGAAAAGTATGCAAGACAGACTCCTCGCTCCGCTTCCGCCGATTGATCCGGGAGATAATATCATGGCGTGGCGCGAGCGGAGAAAGGAAATTCTTGATGAGATTGTTGATCTCGAATACGGCGGTCTGCCACCGGCACCGGAAAGCGTCAGGGTAGAACAGCTTCAGCACCCGATAAATGCGCTTAGTATGAAGGTGTATGTGAACGAACGGTTCAACTTTATGATGCAGGTCTTCAAGCCAAAGCCACTTGAAGAGGGAAAAAAATATCCCGTCATCCTTAACGGTGACGGATGTTATCGCACTTGTAACGATGAGGTTATTGACAATGCGGTTGCCCGCGGATTTGTGGTTGCAAAGTTTAACAGAGTTGAGTTTGCAAACGATTTATTGCGCGAACATCGGCGTGTCGGAGGAATTTACGACCTTTATCCGGAACTTGATTTCGGAGCAATTTCTGCGTGGGCGTGGGGATATTCCCGCGCGATGGACGCGCTCGAAACATTACCGTTTGTTGATACGGAAAAAGTTGCAATAACCGGCCATTCGCGCGGAGGAAAAACGGTGCTTCTTGCCGGTGCGGTTGATGAACGCTTTGCGGTTGTGGCTCCGAACGGTTCGGGATGCGGCGGTGGCGGATGCTTCCGCTATCGCACAGAACCACGAGACGGAAAGCGCGGAAATGAACGCCTTGAGGAAATTATGCGCGGCCTTGCTTATTGGTTCGGGCCGAAGCTCCGTGAATATATCGGGCGTGACCACGAGCTGCCGTTTGACCAGCATTTCTTAAAAGCGTGCGTTGCGCCGAGAAAGCTTCTTGAAACAAACGGACGTGATGACACGTGGGCAAACCCGAAGGGGGCATACCTCACATATGAAGCTGCGAAAGAAGTGTGGGAGCTTTACGGCGTGCCGGAAAACATTGCCTATCGTCTCCGCGAGGGAGATCATGCACATCTTCCGTCCGACTTTGACGCGCTGCTTGCGTTTATTGAAGACACAAGCGCCGTTACGGACGGATATGCAACGACCCCGTTTTAAAAAGGGCATATGCCCTTTGGTGTTGTAGAATTACAACACCAAACTAAATTAAGTAGCAAATATTTTAAAATAAAAACACAAAAAACAAGGAGGAAAAAACAAAATGAAAAAATTATTATCAATGATTTTAGCACTTGCAATGCTCGTAAGCCTTGTGCCTGCGGCATTTGCAAATGACACCGAAACGCAGGCGTATTCCGGCGTTACGGTTAGGTATGATTTAACATTGAATAAGTCAAATGGTACTTATTTGAGTGACATTTCTTATGATTTGTCAAATGGATTTTGGGCACGTTATTCGACCTCTGCGACGATAAGTAATAACTATGGAATAACTTCGTCACGTCTTAGATTAGCGACTACGAATGGTAACTGGGTTGCGCTTGAAATTAACGTTCCCAAAGCGGGAAAATACGATGTTAAAATGACTTATACGCGGATGTACAAAGATAATTCTTATGCAACAGAAAACGGAAAAGTGTGGATTCTTCCGTTGATTAATCCGACCACGGAAGCAAAATATGAAGACACTGAAATAACTGCCGCTCTTAACGCAAGTGATCCAATTAATAAGGATAACCCTCTTGATTTTTACAATAATAATGGAACAACTAATGATGATGTAGAAGATGATAACATCGGATATTATGACTTCCCGAGTGCAGGAACGTATTTAGTGGTTTTTAAAGCTACGGAAGCTTCTCCGTGTGCAAGTGCAGGCACAAAAGCCTATATGTACATCAAAAATATCACCCTTGACGGCGACGGCAATGAAGCTGAAATCTATACCCCGATGTCTTTACCTGTTTCCGTAGATAAGACAAATTTATCTATTGATTCTGCTGAGAGTAAAACTGCACAGATAACTGTTGGCAGCAGTACATATATGAGCAATGGCGATGCTGCAACAGTTGATACTAATAGTGTTTCTTACACAAGCAGCGACAAAAACGTTGCAACGGTAAGCGAAACCGGACTTATCACTGCAAAAAGCTTTGGCCAGGCTACGATTACCACAACTGCAACGGTATCAACGGATACAGAAACTTACACCGTATCTGCATCGACGCTGATAGATGTCGGTGCAGCATATTCCAACGTTACCGTGAAGTACAATCTGGTTAAAGGTCCGGGGTATGACTATAGCACGGAGAAATTAAACGCAAATTTAAGAGCGGTCACGTTTATAACTACGAATGATTTCTGGGGCTATCATTCACAACTTAGCGACAGAGTAGTTACGGGTTTAAATGGAACTTATGCAAGGTTTGGTGCGCAGAAGGATGATTGGTCAGCGTTGGTGATTAATGTCCCTAAAGCAGGCGTATATGATGTATGGTTGAAATACGCAACACGGGGAAGTTCTAACGCGCCTGTAGAAAAGGGAGGTATGTGGATACTTCCGTTGAACAATGAAGAAACAGGGGCAGAGTATACTACGGAAGAAATAACAGCTGCGCTTACCGGTGTTTCGATGCTTGGAAATAAGGAGCTTGTTTTTGCCGGTGAGTCAAATGCAGACAATGAAGAAAAACTGCAAAGTTATTACTTTGAGAATGCAGGAACGTATTTGGTGATTTTCAAGTGCCTTGAAGGTCGTTCGGGTTCAACTGCAACCGGCTATATGTTCCCCGGTTTGATCACCCTCGACGGTGAGGGCGATGGCTTAGATAATGCGAACTATATCCCGATGACATTGGGCACATCCTTAGACAAAGCAGAGTTGACTCTTGGTTCTGAGACTGAGGCAACTGCACAAATGACCGTTACCGGTGCGTATATGAGCGACTGCGGAACTGAGGCTATAGCGGTTGACGGAATTTCTTACGCAAGTGGAAAAGAAAGCGTTGCAACTGTAGCAGCAGACGGAAAAATTACGGCAGTAGCAACAGGCTCGGCTGCGATTACCGCATCTGCAACCGCAACGAGCGGTGAGACTTCTTATCCTGTAACCGCATCTCGCACAATCACGGTTGTTGATAAAGTGGCAACTGATGAGGTAACAACGGTTGAGTTTATGGCGACCTCCACGCTTGCAAACAGCGAAGGTGTTACAACAGATATAGACGGTTACACGGCAGGAAGCGCAACAAGCGAAATCGAGCCGGGAAAAACCGTGGTGGTAACTGCAAATGATGTTGACGGCTATATCTTCCGTGGCTGGAAGCGCGGAAGTAAGGATAACGGCGTATGGGTAAGTGAAAGCAAGGTATACTCATTCCCGCTTCTCACAAACACCTACCTCACGGCTATCTATGATGTTGATACAGCAACGGATGCGGCAGTAAACGTTGAGTTCTATAACTTTAACGGTCAGTTTATCACAAGCAAGGCTGTAAACGGTGCAGGCTTCGGTGCTCTTGCAGAGGGAGTAACTCCGACGCTTACAGGCTACAACAGCTTCTTCTGGACAATAGACGGCGAAAATGCTGTTGCAGAGGATAAAGTGTTCGATAAGCTTACACGCGTTGTTGCAAAGTTCGCTGATAAAGACAGCTTTGCTGTAACAGTTCCTGAAAACGTAACAAGCGACAAAGCATCCGGCACATATGAATATGATACGGAAATTGCAATGAGCGCAGATAACGCAGGTGTATGGAAAGTAAACGGCAAGCAGGTTGCATACGGAGAGAACTACACCTACACAGTATGGAGCGAGGCAACAATCACGTTTGAAGAAAAAGCGAATGACAACAAGCCCATTATCTCCCTTGACACAGCAAAAACAGATGGTGCAAGAATGATATCTTATGCTGCAAACGGCGCAGAGATAGTTGAGGCAGGTATTCTCTTCGGGGCCGGCGCAAAAATCAACTCGGCAGAAAGCCGCGCAGTATCGCGCAAGGCAAGAGGAAATGTAAGCGGTCAGTTCACCGCAAAGCCGTATGACGCTGGTGATTTGGATAATGCAACTGCATACCTCATCTACAATGACAACGGCACATACCGCGTAATTTACGCAAACTAAAATTTACGGGCGGAGAGGATGTCCTCTCCGCCCGATGTAACTGAATGCGCGTTTTACATCAACCTATCAATCAGTGTATGATCTTGAGAAATTAAATGTATCAGTTTTTTTGCTGTTGGGGTTGGAGTTGTTTTTCCGCTTTCCCATGACTCAACAGTGCGGGATGAAACGCCGAGAACAGAAGCGAAGGATTTTTGCGTCATGGAAAGCGATTTTCTGATTTCGACGACGTTTACGGAAGGAAGGCTTTGTTTTCTTGCAAAGGATACAGAAGAAGCTTTTCCCTTTTCGTAAGCAAGAGCCTCGTTAAGACCATCCATAATTCCGGAAAAGAAATCAATGTTTTTGAAATTTTCTTCGATTTCATTCATAGATAGTGAAGATTTAAAGTTCGGTTCGTGCATAAGCTTATTCCTCCTTTATTCTGTTTATTAACATCCTGATTGCTTCTTTTTGCTCAGGGGTCAAATCCTCTTGTACATTTTATCACATCCAATGAAACTACGATATTATCGTAGTTTCATTATACATAAAAATACTTAATTTGTCAACCGGTTTTTCAAAGTAACGGCACATACCGCGTAATTTACGCAGACTAAAAAATTCAAGCGGAGAGGCATTTGCCTCTCCGCTCGTTTAGTTTCTGATTAAATTATTGCTTGTGTGAACGATTTTATTGATATTGCGTTTAGTGCATTATATAATATAAATCAAATATGAAATAATAAAGATAGATTAAAGGAGCGAAGCTATTATGTCAAAGGATATTTCGCAGGTTGATAAAAATCTTGCCGTTCCGTCAGAAATAAATGTGACGGACTGTGTTTTTTATGATGTCAGAGAAGCACTGTTTGAGATTTATGGCCTCTACAATCCGCAGACGGAAGCAGTTTTTCGCCGCATACCGGAGCCGGTGGCACAGGCAACAAGCGAAAAGGTTAAAGTGCTCCACACCTATACTACAGGTGGAAGAGTGCGCTTTTCAACGGACTCGGAGTATGTTGTAATCCGCGCCGCTGTTCCGTTTGTAACTCACATGCCGCATATGCCGCTGAGCGGCATTGCCGGATTTGATATGTACGTCTCACGCGGTGGACGTGATGTTTTTGAAAAGACATTCGTTCCGCCGTATGCTATGACGGATGGCTTTACGTCAATTTATCACTTTGGTGACAGAAAAATGCGCGAAATCACAATGAACTTTCCGCTGTACAATCCGGTTGATACGCTGTATATCGGTGTTTCTGAGGATGCTGCTCTTGCCGGAGGGAAAAAATATAAATATCAGATTCCTGTTGTATATTACGGCTCATCTATCACTCATGGGGGATGTGCTTCCCGTCCGGGCAATTCTTATCCCGCAATTATTTCGCAGACACTTGATTGTGATTATATAAACCTCGGTTTTTCCGGCGGAGCAAAGGGAGAGGATGCAATTATAGATTATATCACATCGCTTTCGATGAGCGCGTTTGTGTACGATTACGACCATAACGCACCCGATGCCGAGCATCTTGAAAAAACTCACGAGCGCGGTTTTCTGAAAATTCGTGAAAAGCATCCGGAGCTTCCCGTTATTTTCGTATCCGCACCGAATGATGATATGAAGAACGCAAAGAGAAATAAGCGCCGTGCAGTGGTAATGAAAACGTATTTAAACGCAATTTCGCGCGGCGATGAAAATGTATATTTTGTTGACGGAAATTCAATTTTTGACGGTGAGAATGCAAACTCCTGTACTGTTGACGGAACTCATCCGACAGACCTCGGTTTTCTCCGCATGGCACGAGGAATAGGCAGAGTTGTTGCATTCGCGCTTGAAAAATAAAGAACATGATGGAAAGGGGATGTGATTTACGTCCCCTTTCTTTTTTGTTTTTCCACAAATTGTTATGTTAAAACTTTGTTTTCGTGAACGATTTTATTAAAATCGCGTCTTACACTATATATAATATAACTAAGGTCGTAAAAAAATCTTAATAAACGGAGGACAACAACATGAAAAAATTAACGGCTATTATTCTCGCAGGACTTATGTTTTTATCGCTTGCCGCTTGCGGCGGCACAGGTGGGAAAACTCTTTCCGGAGAGGTCTCTTATGACATTCCGGAGGGAAAGGTTATCCCCGATGATGCAGTGCTTGACGTTATGACGGCAAGCTATGCTTCGTGGCCGTATGACGAAAACTGGGCAGTATGGAAGTACATAAAGGAAGCAATCGGCGGAACTGTCAACGTAACTGCTGTTCCGTCAACAGAGTTCGGAACGAAGTTCACGCTTATTATGGCGGCACCCGATAATCTTCCCGATGTAATCGGATTTGTCAACAGACCGGCAACTTTCTCGAGTTATTGCGAGCAGGGCGCGTTTGTTGCGTTTGACGATTATGAGGAATTTCTTCCGGATTATAACAAGTTCTGGAACGAAATTGATGAGGAATATAAATGGCTGAAGGAGATGCAGAGAGGTATTGACGGAAAGGTATACTTCACGCCTATCTACGGTATGGAGCGCTCAAAGAACCTTCGCGCATGGCTTTATCGCAAGGATATTTTTGACAAGCACGGCATTGAAGTTCCGGAAACGCTTGACGAGCTTTATGTGGCCGGCAAAAAGCTTAAGGAATTGTATCCGGAATCCTATCCGTTCTGTATGCGTAACGGTATGGGGCATATAAACAGCATAGGCTCAACATGGAAGCCGAATTTCCATTACAACATTTACTATGACTTTGAAAATGAAAAGTGGAGCTACGGTGCTGCTGACAGCGAGATTATGCTCCAGGTTATCGAGTTCTTTAAAAAGATGTATGATGAACAGCTTATTCCGAAGGATTATTTTACAATCAGCGCATCTTCATGGCAGGAGCTTGTAACCACGGGCCGCGGCTTTATTTTCCCGGACTATCAGATTCGTATGGACTTCTTTAACGGACTTGCGCGTCCGAACATTCCGGAATTTAACCTTACCGCTATGAAGCCGCCGCATGCAGACAACGGCGTTGGAATTCCGATGGTGAATAAGTTTAACCTTGATCCGAGCGGTATGGCAGTTGCAAATACCGGTGATGCCGCAAGCATTGCAAACGCATGGAGATACATCAACTGGTTCTATTCCGATGAGGGAAGCGAGATTATCTCCTGGGGCAAGGAAGGCGAAACCTTTGAAGAGGTGAACGGGAAGAAAAAGTTCATTTACCCGGATGGCAGCAACAATGCTCAGATCCTTTACGGCTTCCAGACAACCGGCGCATATGCCCGTATCGATCCGGAAGCAGCAGAGGCGAATATGTCTGCAGAGCAGGCGGCTACTACCGATTTCCTTCTTGAATATACATATCCGGAGCTTGACCCGACACAGTATCTGAATTTTACCGCTGATGAAAGAACGCAGGTATCAGACTGTAACACAACGCTCGGAACATTCGTAAAAGAAAACATTCAGAAGTTCATTATCGGTCAGCGCCCGCTTACCGAATGGGATGCTTTCCAGGAAGAGCTTAAAACGCTGCCCGTTGAAGAACTCATCTCGATATATGACACGGCATATCAGCGTGCAAAAGCATTCCGCTAAAGAGGGAAAGCTGTTATGCGCTACAGATTTTTAAGATTCCCCGGCGGAAAGCCGAAGGCGGTAACGCTGAGCTATGACGACGGTCTTAGTGAGGACATGCGCTTTTCCGATACGATAACAGCCTGCGGAATGAAAGCGACCTTCAATCTTAACAATAAAGGGCTTCGGAAAAACTGCCTTACCGCAGAACAGGTCAGAAAATATATCCTCGATCGTGGGCACGAGGTTGCCGTGCACGGTGCTTTGCACCGTGCACAGGGAAGCCAGAGAAGCATTGACGGCATCCGCGATGTTCTTGAATGCAGGCTTGAGCTGGAAAAAAAGTTTGGCATCATCATCCGCGGAATGGCATATCCCGATGCGGGAATAACGTATTTTGAAAACGGCGCAACCTATGAGAATATCAAGCGGTATCTCACAGATCTTGATATAGCATATGCTCGTTCTCAAAAGGGAGATAACAAGCAATTTCTTCTCCCGACCGACTGGCACAACTGGCTTCCGACCACGCGCCACGCAAACCCGGAGCTTTTTGACTATATCGATGCTTTTCAGGATCCTGAGAAGAACAAAATAACAAATTCCCGCGGAGGGCCCAGGCTCTTTTATCTCTGGGGACACAGCAACGAGTTTGCGCGCGATAACGGATGGGAGCTTCTTGACAAAATCTGCGAAAAACTCGCAGGAAAAGAAGATATATGGTATGCAACCAATATGGAGATATATGAATATGTAAATGCATATAACTCCCTTATCTTCAGTGCCGACGGCACAATCATTCGAAACCCAACGCATTTTGAGATATGGTTTGTTGCAGATGGCGAAATGCACAGCATTCTGCCGGGGCAAACGCTCTATCTTGAATAGTCAGGGCGGGCAAAAGGAGGAAAACCAATGAAAAGATTTTTATCAATGCTTCTTGCAATGGCGATGCTGATAAGCATTCTGCCGGCAGTTTCCGCTGACGGAGCGGCAGAGCCGGAGTATTCCGGAGCCACGGTAATCTATACCGCCGCCGGGCTGGCATCCAATACACACCTTGGCTCAATTGATTACAATATGACGAATGGTTTTTGGCAATACTATTCGGCATCATCGGCATTGAATGCCAATTTTAAAATAACCTCGTCGCGTATTGCAATGACAGTAAAGGTTAATAACTGGGTTGCCTTGGAAATTTATGTTCCCAAAGCGGGAAAATATGATGTCAAATTGTCTTATGGGCAGATGAAAAACACTACTCAATCAACAAATAACGGAAGTATTTGGATTCTTCCGTTAATTAATTCGGAAACGGGCAAAGAGTATGTAAAAGACGAGATAACTTCAGCTCTTCTGAATAACGCCTCGCTTAACAGCAAGCCGATTGATTATTACTCAGAAGGTTCTTCTAATGTCAACGTTGAAGATGACCTTATGGGTACATATGCATTTCCGAGTGCGGGAAAATATCTGGTTGTTTTTAAAGCGATGGAAAAATCTCCTAAAAACGCTACAAATGCATTTATGTACCCGAAGGAAATCACTCTTGACGGCGATGGTGATGATTATAACCCTATCCCGATGATGTTGTCTTCTTCTTTAGAAAAAAACGTCTTACCGTTGGGATCAACTATGCAGATGCAGATTGGCACGATATATATGAGTGACGGATCTGTTATGAATAAAAAATATGATCTTACCTATGTAAGCGATAACGAAGATGTTGCAACTGTCAGTGAAACGGGTCTTATTACTGCAGTATCATACGGTAACGCAACCATTACCGCAACTGCAACTTTTGATGACGGCTCACCTGCGCTTACATCTTCGCAAAATATCAGAGTTGATAAACCCGGCGCAAAGGTATTATACGATATAGGAAGCTTCTCTGCTTCGGTTGGCAATTCACCGGTTAATGAACCGGTCAGACAAGCTGTGTATAAAAACACAAACGAATTTTACAAGTACTACGACGGCAACTTTGATAAAGATAATGCAACAGACAGCTATGTAACAGCAAAAGGTGATGCATCAGCCAACACCGGAAACCTGCAGCTTGCGTCTAACGTTGCCACGGTATATGAAGTGTATATCCCTGAGCCGGGAACATACACAATGGAGATGTACAACGGTGTAAAGTCCGGTGCATCAGACGTAAGAGTTTATCTTGGTACCGCCGAAGCACTTGAAGAAAACGGCGGAGTTTATAAGAGCACCGATCCTGAAAAGAATGCAGAGATAGAAGCATCTCTGGGTACCTACATAGGAAGCTATTCGTGCCATAAAGAAGGGGCAAGCGGAGAGTTTACTTCGCTGGCTTCTGCTCCGAACAAAATAACCGGCTTTGAAATACCGGAAGCCGGATATTACACAATCGCGTTCTGGGCAAAGGACGGTGCCGGCTCCGTCGGAGATTTCCGGCTCGCATGTGGTACGGAAGATATAGTACCTATGAGCAGCGTTGTTTCCGTCTCCAAAACCAACAAGGCTGAATTATCGGTAATGCTCAGTGATAAGTCGTATATGGATATATCCGGTGCGAAGATAATCTGGACAAGCTCTGACCCGAGTGTTCTCAAAATCGGCACAAGCGATGGCTACGTTGAGTTTTGCGGCATTGGAGAAACCGAGATTTCAGCAGAAATTTATTTTGACGAAAAGCTTTATTATACTGCAAAATACAAGTATGAGCTGACCGAGCTGCCGGAGCCCGTGCCGCTCTCGGGGGTTGTATATAAATATAACTTCTTCCAGACAATCAGCCCCGATTGGGCACCGTTTTCAAATCCGGGGCAGAGCGAATCTCCCGGTATCACACAGGACACCGATGTGCTGGGAATAAAGTATGACTATACCGACGGTACATGGGAATGGTTTGGTGCAGGACCGAATAATTATACGCCTATTGCATATTACCATCCCAGCTATCTTCGTATATATCAGGGACCGAACAGATGGGCAGGCCTTACGATAAAGGTTCCGACCGCGGGAAGATATGCTGTAGATTTCGAGTATTATGCAAGAACGAAAGCAACAGGAACCACAGATATCTACCTTATTCCAAAGCCATCATCAAACCCCGTGGATCTTGATAATCTTTTGATAGAAAAGTATTATCTCGACACTGTAAACCATTACAGCGCCTCCGGTGATATTACAAGAACCAGGGCGCTCGGAACAGTTGATATAGAAGAGCCGGGAGAATATGTTCTTGCATTCTTCCTGCAACCGGAAGCTCCTCATCATTTCTATATACGAATTCTCACGCTCGACGGTATGAATACTATGAGAAGAATCAGGTTCAATACCGAGAGTTATGTTGTGGATTTCGGAGAAAGAGTTGCAACCTCAATATCGCCGACGCTTCTTGACGGAACGGTGCTTGACGAGGGGGAATACACCGTCTGGTATGAGACCTCAGACCCGAACCTTGCAACGGTTGATAAAAACGGCGTTATAACGGGCAGAGGAGACGGTGAGGTAACAATTACCGCAACCGTTTTAAGCGGAGAAAACAAGATAAGCGAAAGCGTTGTTATAACTGCAAGAGATGATACTGAAATTGCGGAAAAGAAAATAAAGTGTGATGATATCATCTACGTCGGCGGAAAGACGAAGCTCTCCTTTGCGGTGGTGCTGGAAAGCGGAAACGAGATGGTGATTCCGGCGGAGAAGGTTATATACACATGCGATGCAAATGACGTTTTAAGCTTTGACGAGCCGGGATATCTCACCGCACTTACAAAGGAGGAGAGCGTGACGCTGACTGCCTCCGCAACCTTCCGCGGTGAAGAGGTTTCAGCCGAAAAAACGGTTGAAGTTGTCCGTGATACCGGAAAGACAGCCTCGACGTATTACACAGACAAAAAGCGTGCAAATGCTCTTGAAAATGTCTCCAAGTATTCTTGGGCAAAGAAGCTTAAGGACACTGCAGTTAAAGAAGCCGATAAATATCTGGGTGAGCTTGATTACCTCTATGATATGATTTTTGCAGAGGGACTTCCGCGAAGCACGCGAATGGGCGGATTGAATGACCCGTATTATAACCTTTGCCGTTACTGTAACGGCGGTATAAACAAAAAAGGAAGCGAGTTTCTTGTTAATATTCTAACCCGTCCGTGGCAGACACAGTGTCCGGAGTGTAAGCGTCTCTTCCCGTCAAACGATTTCGGAAGCTTTATGAAGCTCGGTCTTGACCGCGAAGGAAGATTTGACAGAATTCGCGCACTTGAAGCTCACAGAGAAATGCTTCTTGAAATGGGCAAAGACCTTCCCGATGCGGGAATAACCGATGAGCGCAAGAGGGAAATAAACGAAGGGGATTTTCTGACCCGTGCAGAGCAGGAGCATTACGGCTTTGGTGTTGACGGCGGATATCTTGTAAATGAGATGTATAAAGAGCTTGCGGATCCGTCGAAGATTCCGGAATCATTTAACAACGAGCAGGGGCTCCGTGAGGGAGAAGACTGGAAAACCTGGGGCGTTGATGACGGCTGGGGATATGTTCCGCTGCAGCCGGATGGCGTTACGCCGTATAAGTATTCCGTCACGGGAAGCGGCGGTTCAGTTTCATATTACGATGAAAAGCACGTTTATGTTGCATATATAGTCGATGCAACGATGGGCTCGGGGATACGTAATGTTCTCAGTACGCTGAAGGATGCATATCTGTACACCGGTGATATCAAGTACGGACGTGCAGGAGCAATTTTGATTGACAGAATGGCAGACGTTTACCATACCTATGATATGTTCGTGCACTATGACAGGGATATCGACGGCGACGGAAAGTATGACCGCGTCTGGTATAACACGGAAGGCGGAAGCGGTACGGGTATTATTCAGGGAAATTTTGCAGCGAACTATCACGCAGAGGAGCTTGCGCTTTGTGCGGATGCATTCTTCCCGGCACTGAATGATTCTCGGGTTATTGATTATCTTTCCGAAAAAGCAAAGAAATACGGATATGATACGCTTCCGGATGATGATAAGTATAATTATCACGAGAATTATACATCTACCGGAACGGTGCATATATGCGACGGTGATTGCCGCGAATATGAGCATGAAATGCGCCGCAACGACAAATCAAGCTCCCACGATATCTGGAAGAACTGGGAAAACGGTATTATCAGAAAGAATTACTGGGGCATAAAGTACGGACGAATTACAGGAAACTTCGGTCAGAGCCAGGCAACAGCGGCGATAAATGCCATTGTTCAGGACAGGCAGCCTGAGACCAACGAAATGTTTGAATGGATTTATCGGTATCCTTCGCCGAGCGGTACATTCGAGAAGGGCGGCGGTGGCGTCACCAATCAGACCGTGGACGTTGTTGACCGTGACGGTATGGGGCACGAAGCCAGCACAAACTACAACCGTACGCAGATAGAAGGCCTCGGAAAAATGGCGGATTATCTTGCCGAATACAAGGATGCAGGAAAGTATGACCTTTACGGAAATCCGATATTCAGAGAAATGTTTATGGCGTTTACGCGCCCGGTTACACCTCCGGGGCATCCGAACATAGCAGATGCTTCCACAACTCTTTCCCGTGACTATTACAGCGGTGATTTTGAGATATGGAAAAACGGCTTTCGAAATCTTCGTGACACAGATATAGCGGATGAGCTTGCTCAGTATATCTGGACGAGAAACGGAAGAACAACCGAGGGGCTTCACTACGATATCTTCACGAAGGATCCCGAAAGCTTTGAAACCGATGTAACGGCGCTCGTTGATGAGACGGGAGCAATGGAAAGTGACCTTATGGCGGGCTGGGGCTTTGCGATTTTACGCGATGGCGGAATCTATGACTCAGCTTCCGCAAGCATGGAGGTCAACAATATGCGTGACTTCTGGATATCGGCAGGTGTTACAAGCGGCCATGGGCATGCGGATGCGCTTGAGCTTAATGTTGACGCATTCGGCTTAAACCTCGGTGCAGACCTTGGCTATCCGGAGGACGTAGGATCTACGCCAAACCGTATGCAGTGGGTATCGGCAACAATGTCGCACAATACGGTTATGGTTAATCGGGAAAACTCGAGCAGAGACGTAAAACGCGGCTTCCCGCTTCACTTTAACGATTCCGGCATGGTTAAGCTTATGGATATTGATGCTTCGCATAAATACGCGCAGACGGAGAACTACCGCAGAAGCCTTGTTATGGTGAAGATAAATGACGAAACATCTTACGGCGTTGACTTCTTCCGCGTAACGGGCGGCAACCACCACACGTACATTTACCATTCGGCATCATCAAAGGTGAATGAGGTTTCGGGTCTTTCTATGGCAACAGAGCCGGAGCTTATTCAGGTGGATAAGAACGGAACGATGGATTATGCCACATATGCGGGAAAGGATGCCGCATATGTAAAGAACTCTGACGGCAGTGTGCGGAAAGCACTTCCGGGCGAAGAGGTTGATTTTGAAACGGTATTCCCCGTAACCTACGGTCAGGATCCGTGGACGTCGGGTTCTTCGACTATGTTCACAAGAGGAGCAACATGGCTTCGCAATGTGCGCCGTGCGGCAGAGCCGACGGAGAACTTTACCGTTGATTTTGAAATTACCGACTACAAAAATGTGCTTTCAAATTCAAAGGGCATTCATCTTCGTATGACGCAGATAAACAATTTTGTACCGAGCGGCGTCGCCTTTGCGGGCGGTCACGTTCCGCAGCTTAACAAAAGCTCGAAGGGCATAGGATATAAGGATCAGTTTAATTCCGACCGTGCAACGATGCTTGAATATGTATATATCGAGCGCGAAGCAGGGGAAGGGCAGGAGCTTGACAGCCTCTTTACCACGGTCTATGAGCCGTATCGCAACACGTCGAACATCGAGAGCATTGTTCCTGTTGATGTAAGCGTGGTTTCCGGCACGGAAAAGAGTGGCGATATGGTGCGCGCCGTTAAGGTAACGCACGTTGGCGGCGAGAGAATTGATTACGTTGTATACGCAACGAACAATTCTGTCACATACAACGTCGGTGGAATGTTTGACTTCCGTGGCTTTGTTGGAGTACTCAGCACAAACAAAGACGGGAAAACCACTTACCGATATGTCCATGACGGTGATATAATCGGCGGCGAGGTTGAGAGCAAGGGAACGATTACCGGTAATGTTGAAGGGTTTGAAAAAGAACTTGCGCTCAGCAATTATATTGATATTTCGGTAGAAGCTGCAGATACTTCCGGACTTGCGGGAGAATATATCTTCATAGATAATGACGGTGAGGAGAACGCAGTATACAAGATCAAGGATGCGAAGGTTCTTGAAGATCATAATTATGGCGACGATCTGAATATAATCCGTCTTGATATAGACAGAACAAGGCTCATTCGCCAGCACATAGATACTAAAAATCCGGAGATTGGATATGTCTACAATATTGCTGAAGGACAGATAGGCACAATTCCGCTGTCCTACAGCGAGGATTATTCACCGGAGTTTGCGCCGGTAAATGACAGCATAACTACCAGTGCGGGCAGCACAATATCCGTATCGCTCAGCGCAACCAGCCCTGTAGAAGAAAATGCACCGAAAATCACCTACATCGGAACAACGCTTCCACGCGGAGCATCCATCAACGCGGAAACAGGCGTGTTCACATGGAAGCCGGATAGTTCTCAGATAGGTGAAAACCACGTTGCAATAACAGCTCGTGACAGCGAAGGTCGCGAAACAACCATTCACTTCAACGTAATGGTTTACGGCTCAACGACGGGCGGTTCATCAAATAAAAATGACACCGAAACACCATCAGAAAATACCGGCACATCCGGTGATACCTCAACACCTGCCGGTGGCGGTGGTGAAGGCGGCGGAGGCGGCAGTGCCGCACTGACCGACAAAG
>JAFQVE010000526.1 GCA_017408185.1 Oscillospiraceae bacterium
CATTCATATATAAGCGGAGACAATGGTTTGTTTACGCAAATGACGGTTCCTGCCGACGGCTGGCTTGCAGTGAAGATATATGTGCCGGAAGACGGCGTTTATGAGATATCGGGAACGGCATATTTAAGCGCTACCAGTTGCACAAAACAGGAAATGTATATTTTGCCGGCAGAGGCAAAATTTGATTACACAAACGAAGCTACATACGGTTCTGTAGAATACAACTCGACTACAGAGTTGTATGAAAGAAAAAATGCACCAAGCTTTACACAGCTTCAGATCCCCAACAGTGCATATGTGGGCTGGTCTAATCTTTATGACAAGTCAGAAACAGCAATGCCGTTGGATAGCTCAAACTATAAGCGCATGAAGCTTAGCGAGGGTGATTATATTGTAATTCTCCGCAATGCGACCGAGGCTACTGATAAACGCCTTGCTTTAGCTACGCTTACGCTCACTCCGAGCGATGAGCCGTATTATGCAGAGCAGACATACACATTTAATACAAGCGTGCTTACCAACGGAGTGTCGGGATTAGTCTATGATTACGATACAACTAACAAAAAAGCAACATCGAAAATTTCGGATTTTGCGTGTGTTGACTCTGTCAGCGCGGCATGGTGCATTACAACGCTTGGTGGCACACACGCATCTTATAAAAACAGACAAAACAGCACTATTAATAGCTCAAATTTGGTGATTCACAACAACTGGGCGCATATTAACGGAAGCGGAGCCGACGCGAGATTTGTAATGAAAATTGATGTTGATGAATCAGGAAAATATGATATAAGCACAGCTCTTACGGAAAGTGCCTACGGAAGCCGTGCGGATGTATATATAATTCCTGTAACGTCGGAGCTTACGGAAATTGACGCCGCGACGATTAAAAACAGCGAGAGAATAGGCAGCATCTGCAACTATACGGGGCTGAAGGATGAGTATGTCGGAAAAGCTTCCCTGACTGCCGGAGAGAATTATCTTGTTTTCGTTCCGTGCGGAGAGCATCCGGGTGCAAATGTAAGAAATGCGTCACAGCAGTTGAATATTTCAAGCCTCACAATTAAAGAAGCATCAGCAGAAGAGTCTGTGGATACATATTCCAAAACTGCACAGTTTGCGTTTGGAACGACAGAAGGCGGCAGTGTTACTGCAAGCGATGCAGATGGTGGAATTACGGGAACAAAGTCTGTTGCGCTTGGTACATCCATAACGCTTACCGCAACGCCTGATGAGGGGTATGATTTTGTATGCTGGGTTCGCGGTGCAGACAAAGACGACACATCAAAATACCTCAGTAAAGAAAGCCCATACACTTACAAGGTATATACAAACACATATGTCACGGCGGTGTTTGAACCCGAAGCTGCCGGTGACGTTGAGGAGAAGATTTGCTTCTGGAATGAAAACGGTGTAAAAATAGATGAGAAGACGGTTTCAGACTATCAAGAAGGCGGTATAGAAGAGCCTTCTCTTACCGGATATACCTTCGCCGGGTGGTATGTGGATGAGGAAACAACTCTCGCTTCTGCCATTGAAGCAGGGGAGCTTCCTGCAATAACAAACGCTGTAGCAAAGTACACACCGAACGCAGCAGCCGACAATACCGCCGGTTGGGGATATGCATGGCTCAATGTAAACGGAGATTATTCGAAATATAGCAGTTCGACGTGTGCGATTCCGTTTAACGAGCCGATTGTCTGCACAGACAACGGCGGAACAGTAACTCATTGGCTGCGCGACGGTCATATTGTTTCGTATGATGCGGAGTACACACATTATATGTGGGATACAACGAATATTTACTCATCATATTACGATATTGAGAAAAAGCCCGTTGTGGTTTTAGATACAGCAACGGTAGACGGTGCGCGAATGATAGAATATGCCGCACCGACAGGCTATGAGATAGTAGAGGTAGGCATACTGTTTGGTGCAAGCGGAAGCACACCGACAGTTTCCTCAGCGCACGATAAGGCAGTTTCGCAAAGAGGTGTAAGCCACGGACAGTTCACTGCACAGCCGTCAGATGAGCAATACAGTGCTGCACGCGGATATATGATTTATAAGCATGGTGGAAATGCGTATGTAATTTATTCTGAATAGAGTTCAGATTTAAATCTGTAAAATAAGGCTCCCCCCAAGGAGCCTTATTTAAACCCAAAACAAAATAAAAGGAAGAAAATTATGAATAAGACTATAATGCATATCAACTATGGGGAGCTTGAAGGCCATGTTTACGGCAAAAAATCCGTTGACGACATTTGCAGAATGGCGAAGGAGATAGGCTTTGACGGAATTGAATTCCGCGGAGTTCCCCCAAGAGAGCTGAAGCACCTCTCATTCCGTGAATATGCAGAACAGATAGCAGCCGGAAAGAAGAAATACGGACTAACAGATATGATTTTAAGCATAGGTATTGCAGATTGCACAAGCGCGGACCGAGATGTTCGTGAAAAAGCAATAGCTGAGGCGATAGAGCATACAAAAATCGCAAGCGAGGTCTGCGGAACTACTCATTGTAACACGGCTGCATCGTTTATCACATCAAAAATTGCGGCAGCACCGAAAATGCAGTTTGAGTTTCACGGAAGTGCAGTAGCTACCGAAGAAGAATGGAAGCTCACGGTAGATGCATATCAAAGGCTCGGAGCAGAGGCGAAAAAGCTTGGCGTAAAATTCGGATTTGAAACGCATATGAACTATATCCACGACCTGCCGCATCAGGTTATGAAGCTTGTAAATCTTATCGACAGCCCGGCA
>JAFQVE010000527.1 GCA_017408185.1 Oscillospiraceae bacterium
TTCACCGAAGGTGTCGATTATGATTTTTGCAGGATTTGTAACATTAACAGCCGTATCACCGTAAACCGCCGTTACCGTGCAGTTTTCATACGCGAGGAAGGACTATTCTTTGTCAATGCTTACGATTTCAGAAACGCCGTTTACGTCCTTTTCCCACCAACGGAAGGTGCCGTATGTAGATTCATCGGCGGTGCAGATAACCGGATCACCGTAAGGAACTGTAGCTGTGCCCGTGCCTTTTGCAACGGTTACGGTAACATTGTCCGGCTGTGTTTTGTTGTTATACTCTGCAACGTAGATGTTTGTATTTCCGTAGCGGTTCCAGCCGCTTGCAGTGCCGTAGCCTGCCATATACGGGCGGTCACTATCCGTTGCGCCCGGAATGAACTGACCGTTTGCGTTGTAGTATTCAGCAACTGTCGGCACTTCATCTTCATACACTGCTATAAGCAGCTCTCTTCCGTTTTCGCCCGGGATGTAGTTTTTAAGCTCATTTGTCTTGTAAAGCAAAATTGTCTTTTTCGTGGTAAGAGCTTTTGCCCAGTAGAGGAATTTACTTCCGTTTTCTTTTGCTTCCGGTGCAGTGATGTTAAATGAGCCGTCACTATTCTGAGTGCCGTCAATTACCTCTCCGCCTAATGTCAAGCCGGTCAGGTCCGGTGCAGTGTATTCCGCTGTAGTCTCTGCTACATCAAACGCTGTATTAACCTTTTCCTGTGCAGTGGGGTTAACGGTCACAGAAACGTCCTTTGAAAGCGATTTTTCGCCGCTTGTAACCGTTGCGGTTATAATGTCGTTGCCAGCCTTTTCTGCTGTAACTGCACTACCGGAAACGCTTACGTTGCCGTTCTTGCTTGTGAATGAAACGGTATCGGAGGTTGCATTAAACGTCGTTCCGTTATTGAGCCAGCCTGAGAATGTGATGTCAGTGGTTTCACCATTCTCAAGTTCCGCATCGCTTACCATCGTTTCATTTATATACATTGGAACCGTGGCGTACGAATCTCCCTCTGCAAGAGTTCCGCTTGTGAGGGTAAACTTGCTCGGGCGGAGTCTTTTTGCTCCACTTGCGGCAGTTCCGTTACATCCGGTCACATAAAAAACAAGAATATTCTCTCCTGCCGAAAGTCTCACTGCATCTTCATTTTTATGTTCTAAAACACTATTTGTTCCATTGTTATGACCGAAAAGTAAGTCCTTTGCAATCATTTTTTTATCGGCATCGTTGACAGCGCTTACATCTGAACCTTCCGATAATATATACACATCACCCTTAGCAAAATCACTAACAGCGTCGTTATCAGAGTCATCAGTCTTTAAATCATAATATTCCAGTGTCGCAATATAATCATCTTCATACGGAACGTTTATTTTTACCGCAAAATAGTCCCCTACTTCATTTGATTTAATCTCTATCCCGTAGGCTGATTTGTACGTTACGGTATCATTATCCAAGTCGTACCATGAATGAAATGCCCATGTTCCATCGGTGGTGTCATACCTAACGTTTGATGCGTTCATAGCGGTATTATGCGTAAATTCATCTACATTCTTAAAGTCATACACAAGCTGATATGCCGGCGAGTAAACCGGAGAGGTCACAGTTAAGGAAATATCCTTTGCAATCGACTTACCTCCGCTTGTGACGGTTGCCGTTACAGTTGCCGCCCCTGCGGAGTTTGCCGTAACGGTGTTACCGACTATGCTTATATTTCCGCTTTCAGTGCTGAATGAAACATTCTCTGAATTTTCATCAAACACCATTCCGTCATTCATCCAGCCTGAAATCTCGAGAGTTGTGCTGTCGCCGGTTCCAAGCTCTGCGTCATTTACTTTAGCTTCGCTTATGTACATCGGAACTGTTGCGTATGAATCTCCCTCTGCAGGGGTCCCGCTTGTAAGCGTAAGCTTGCTCGGACGAACCCTTTTATAACTACTACTTCCCGTGCCACAATCAGTTACATAAAAAACAAGAATGTTCTCTCCTGCCGAAAGTCTGATTGAGCTTTCCGGTGTATACTCTGCCAACTCATCATATTTGCTGCTTCCGGTATTGGCTCCGCCGACTTTGTTAAAATCCAAATCTTCTGCAATAATTTTTTTATCAGAATCTGCGGCAGTGCTTACATCTGAGCCTTCCGGCAATATGTATACATCAGCTTTAGAATAAGCTGTATCACCACTGCTATCAAGCTCCATATATTTAAGTGTGGGAACATAATCACCGTCATACGGAACGTTGATTTTAACTGCGAAATAGTCACCTATACTGTCCGTATTGATTTCCAATCCGTAATTTGATTTATAGGTTACTTTTTCTTTACCCGTGGTCTTATCTGTTTCAATTCCATTCCATGAGTGGAACGCCCATGTTCCTTCCGTCTTTGCAAAACCTACATCCTGCTGAAGCAAATCGTTATGCTCATATCCTTCTATATTTCTGAAATCATACACAAGCTGATACGGCACTTCTTCCGCGCTTGCCGAAATTACGGGTACAAGCGACATTACCATACATATTGCAAGTGCGAGGGATAAAATTTTCTTTTTCATAGCAACATTCCTCCAGTTTATTTTTGTAATTTAATTATAACATTTTTGCGGAAGAAACAACAACCTCAAAATTTGGATAATCGTCCTGTAATTTTGCCTGAAAGCACACCCTGTAAACGCTGTAGCCGTAAGCTCATGCAAGCGGCTTATAATCCGCTTCTCCGTCGTAGCGAATCAGCACCATTTTGTCGGGAAGTATTACGGCTTCAAAATCACGATTTGGAGAAATCGTTGCCACCGCCGTTTTATATCCGCATTCTCCGGCACGGACAGACGAGCTCCATGTATACAAGCCGTCTTTATAGCTCACCACGCCTTCAAACAACGGCAGCTTCCCGGGTGGCAATTCAAACGAA
>JAFQVE010000528.1 GCA_017408185.1 Oscillospiraceae bacterium
CCTGCCGTCATCATTTTTATGATGCCTACCTCTCGAACTCTGCCCGGCTCGCCCTTATAATAAAGCCTTGGCTCTTCAAGTTCGGCAAGCGAAGAAACTTTGCCGCTTACATAATCTGATATTCTTACCTTCGCTGTGTCAAGCCGTGCGATCACAGCACCGTATTTCACATCCATTGTATCCCAACCAATAGGCTTATATATTTCCATCCACATTGCTCTGTGATACTCTCGCAATTTCTTTGCCCTCTTTATCAATTCGGGAAGTACATTTTTCGCAAGGCAGGAAAGCTCTTTTTTGTCTCCTGCATCATAAGCGATCTTGGCTCTGATACCTATATTTGCCTTTAAGGCAAGTACCGCACTGACATTTTCAATAAATTCAAACACAAACGAAAGCTCGCTTTTTTTCTTCGCCTTGCTCATACGTGTGCAAAGCTCGTCATACTGAGCCGCCAGCGCTCCGCCGTCTATATTTCTGTCAAAAAAGCCCTGAAGCGGATCCTGCCACATAAGATACTGTGAGAGGTTTGTGTAGTCAAGTCCGTCGCGTGCATCCTCGTCAAACATATTGTCGAGATAGCCTATTGCCATGAAGTCGTCATAGTCCTCACCGGTGCATGCCTTGAATCTCTTTCTGAGTTTTTCTTCGTCAAAGCTTCCGTTATAGTCAAGCTCTGCCCAAAGCTGCATACCGAGGAGCGTTGCGAAAATGTTATGCTCACCTGCACCACCCCAGATTGTGGCGAATACATCCTTCACACCGCATTTTCTGCAAGCTGAAAGTGCCGCTATTGTGGTTTTGAAGGTTTTGGGATAGTCAACGCCAAAACTCGTCCAACTCCATATCGCACCTACGAAAACGATGTTTTCAGAAAGGAGCTGATGGCGCTTTATAAGTGCCACATAGTCATCCTCGTTTGCATGACAGTAATCCCAATAAGAAAGCCCTACATCCTTAGGTGCAGAATCAATAATCTCCTGCGGCATTGGCTTTTCAACTGAATAATAATCGTAAAACGGAATTCCGGTATTGTTTGCCATACGCATATACATATCCGAGAACATCATCGGCTCGAGATTGCGTTTTTTGCATATTTCAAGCACGCGGTTTACATGTATCTGCATAACCTCATACGGTTCTGTATAGCCGTTGCGTCTGAGGTATTCGCCAAGGCCGAGGTTCCACGCCTCGTCAAGCCCGACGTGAATTTTATTTGTACGAAGCGGCCCGGTTACCGCATCAATCATTTTTTCTATAAAGGTATATGTCTTTTCTTCACCCACAAGAAGAACGCTTTCGTTTTCCTTTATGTCGGAATACGCCGGCCAGCGGAGAACCGAAGCCAGGTGACCGAGAGTCTGAATGCACGGAATAACCTCTATACCGAACATAAAGGCAAAATCGTCAAGCTCACGAAGTTCTTCCTCGCTATATCGGCTTCGCATATATCCGAAATACGGCTCATCCGGAAGTTCAAAGGAGTCCTCCATATAGATATAAAAACGATTTAATCCCATAAGAGCCATTCTTGTGATAATGCACTTTAAGCTTTTCATCGTCGGTGCGGCATTACCCTGATTTACATCAAGCATAATGCCGTTGCTTTCAAAAGAAAGTGTTTCTTCTACCGAAAGTGCATCTCCGTCGTTTCCGAGGATATAGCTTAGTCCTCTGAAAAACATAACAGGTTCGCCGTAAGAAATTTTAAACCTCTCTTCGTCAAACGAAACGGAAAGCTTTTTCTTATCGTTTTTTTCTGCCTCTACGCATATCCCGTCAGGTGATATTCCAAAGCCGAGGCAATAGGACATTTCCGCAAGCCCGCCGGAAACCAAAGAAATGTCGCCGATGAAATTGAACTTTTTCATTTTTCTCACCGTTATTTAAAACTTAATCGGGTCAAAGCTGAACAACTCCGGATATTTTTTAAGATCTGATACGAGCTTTGACTTCTGCTCATTGGAAAGCTTCTGCATCGGGAAAGCTGCTTCTCCGAACGGGATTCCGCGAAGCTCAAGAACATATTTGAGCGCAGGGATAAGAGTTCCCGTTCCGCGTATTGCCGCGCGGATTTTATGTATGTCGTTCTGCGCTTTTCTCGCACCCTCGATATTTCCTGCTTTAAACTCTGTGTAAAGCTTTTTAAACAGCGGAAGTGCCACATTGTAATTTGCACCGATGCCGCCGTCTGCACCTGCAGCAAGACCACAAAGAAGAGTTTCATCAGGTCCGTTAATTACGTTTATTTCTCCGTGTGTCATTTCCTTAAGGCGGATAACGTCGAAATAATCTCTGCTGCTCCA
>JAFQVE010000529.1 GCA_017408185.1 Oscillospiraceae bacterium
AATCCGTGCAAAAGCAGGAACCAGCCTCCTTGGTGAGGTTGAAGTAACGGTAATGGCACCGACGATGATTTCTGCGGAAGAGGAGATAACAGATACAAAAGTCAATTTTAAGGCAAGTGCATACACCGGCGGAAGCGTTTCCGATGCTGAAGTTCAGGAAGTCGAAATCGGCACCGATATAACTGTTACTGCGATTGCAGATGAGGGTTACACCTTCGCATACTGGAAGAACAGCGCAGATGTCGTTCTTTCAGCAAAGGCAACCGAGACCTTTAAGGTAAGCACAAATATGGGTGTTATCGCTGTGTTTGATGAGATACAGACAACTGATGCGGTTCCGGTATACTTCTATAACGGAAACGGAATTTTGCTTAAAGACACTGTCGTTAAAAGGGGAGAAACGTTTGCTGTTGCAAAGAACAAAGCAGGTGTTGAAGCTCCGACTCTTACAGGCTTCGTGTTCAGTCACTGGAGTGACAAGGATGTCGGGGCGGCAATAAAGGATGGTGATCTTATAACAGCTCTTACCCGTGCAGTTGCGATTTATAAGGATGATGAAAGCAAGACATACACCGTTAAAAACGGTGAAAAAACAGTGGCAAGCGGCGTTAAGTACGGTGAGAGCGTAACGGTATACGGAAGTGATAATTTTTCCTGCTGGAAGCTTGGTGATAAGGTTGTAAGCTATGAAAAGGATTATACCTTTGCTGTTTACGGCGATATCACGCTTACGGAAGGAAAAGGCGAAAAAATGACAAAATCGCCTGTTCTTGTTCTTGATAAGGTGGACGGCAATTACTTTCTCACCTATAATTCGGGAGATTACGAGCTTGTTGAGGCAGGGATTCTCTTTGGAAACAAAGGAGTAAGCATAGAGAGCCTTGACGGCTATAAAGCGGCGGCGAAGAAGAACACAGGTCAGTTTACCGCTTTGCCGCATGAAGGTGCGGATGAAAACACGGTTGCGCGCGGATATATGATTTATAAGCACAATGGCGAGTTCAATGTAATATATGCAGATTAAACAAGGGATTGTAGCGAAATGTATTTTGCTACAATCTCTTTGGGGCTTTAGAAAAATAGTGCAGAATGAGCAAATCGGACCCGAAGTAGTACATAAGTACGTCGAGAGGTCCGATAAGCTTTACGCATAAAGTGTAACAAAATCCTCAAATTCGGCTTCTGCCGAATTTCCAATTTACTTTCAAACTTCAAAAAAATGAATGCTTAAAGAAAAATGTGGCAAAATAAAAATTACGTTTCGGAATAATGTGGCAAAACATTGACAAAAACTAAGAAAAATGTTACACTGTATTCAGCAAAGGAGTTGGTTGTATGTTAAAGAGAAAGGCTTATGATAAGCTTCTTGACTGGAAAAGCAAGAAAAAGAAACCGGCTTTGTTTATTTACGGTGCAAGACAGATAGGAAAAACAACCCTGATCCGTGAGTTTGCAAAAGAACACTACGAGAATTTCGTCGAAATTAACTTTATTCTTGATGATGAGGCAAAATTGATTTTCGCAGACAAATACGATGCGGATACAGTTATATCAAGGCTTACTGCATATGTGAGAAAACCGCTGGTGCCGGGAAAAACACTGATATTATTTGATGAAATACAGGCATGCCCCGAGGTAAGGACTGCAATTAAGTTCTTAGTTGAAGATGGCAGATTTGATTATATCGAAACAGGTTCAATGCTTGGTGTAATGTATAAGCATGTCCGTTCATATCCTGTGGGTTTTGAAGAAGTATATCAGATGTTTCCGATGGATTTTGAGGAATATCTGATAGCAAACGGGGTGCAACCCACAACAATTGACGAGCTCAAAGAATGTTATGATGAAGAAAAGCCTGTTCCGGAGATTGTTCACCAGACCATTACAAAGCTCTTTCAGACGTATGTTGTTGTGGGTGGTATGCCGCAGGTTGTTCAGGTATATGTGGATACTCACGACATAGGACGCGTTATTGAAACTCAGAACAGTATATTGTCGCAATACAGGCTCGATATATCGCAATATGCAAAGAGCAGCGAGAAAATAAAAATCAAATCCATATTTGACAGCATTCCTGCACAACTCAATGACAAAAAAAGAAGGTTCATCTTATCACAGCTTGATGAAAAAGGAAGGATGAACAGATACGGTGACAGCTTCATGTGGCTGTCCGATGCAGGCGTTGCGCTTCCGTGTTACAACACTACGGCTCCCGAGCCACCACTACAGCTAAATGAAAAAAGAAATTTGTTCAAGCTGTTTATGGGAGATATAGGGCTTCTATGCGCTGCGTGTATGGAAAATATCCAGTTCAGTATTTTAAACGGAGACCTGTCTGTCAATATGGGAAGCATTCTTGAGAATGCTATTGCTATGCAGCTTAAAAGCAACGGATATTCTTTGTACTATTTCGATACCAAAAAATACGGAGAGCTTGATTTTGTGATACAGAACGGTATGCACATTGAGCTGGTCGAGGTGAAATCCGGCAATGACTACAAGAAACACAACGCACTTGATAATGTCCGTAATGTACCGGAGTGGAATATTGAAAAAAGCTATGTATTCTGCAAGGATAACCTTTGCGTTGAAAACGGCATTAAATATCTTCCGTGGTATATGGTTATGTTTCTGAAACGGGAAAAAATTGAAACCGGCACAATATTTGAAGTAGACATTTCAAATCTGTAAAAAACGGCTGCGGTCAACTAAGATCGCAACCGTTTTTTAAATAAACACATCACTCGTCCTTCTCTGTCATTATGCTGTTAAGCTCGGCACCGAGAATAAGAATCATTCCGGCAAAGTACATCCAGAGCATAAGAAGCATTACGGCACCGACAGAGCCGTAGAAAAGGGAAGAAGATACAATATGGTTTACATAGAACGAGAACCCGCCGGTAAGAATGAGAAATCCGACAAGGGAAAACAGCGTTCCGGGGATTGTTTCTGAAAACTTAATCTTCTTTGAAGGGATTATTTTGTAAATAACAGACATCGTGAAAAAAAGAATGACCGCCGTTGTTATCCAGCGCCATACAGAAAACAAATCAACAAAGGCAAAAGCAAGGGTGAGACTTGCGATAAGCTTTGACACAAAGTCGTTTCCAAAGGCTACGAGAACAACGCAGGCAAGGAAGATGAGCGCAAATAAAAGAATGAAAATCATTGAGAAAAGAACCTGAGCGAAGAAGCCGCGTGTCTGCTCTGTATGGTATGCACGGTTAAAGGCGCTGTTGAGTGACCTTACGGACTTTGATGCGGAAAAAAGTGCAAGAAAAATACCAAACGAGAGAAGGCTTACGCCGCTCTGCGCATTGATATATTCCAGATACTGAGCGATAAACGACACAATCTGCTCAGGAAAGAGCGGCTCCAAAAACGAAATTGCGGCGTTTCCGGGGATATCAAAGGATGCGATAAGCGCATTTACGAATATAAGAAACGGGAATACGGACAGAATGAAAAAGTATGCAATCTGACCTGCGGTATAGCTTATGTTGTGTCTGCGAAAACGCGAATAGAGCTCGCGCACGATTTTCCGGGAGTGTGAAAAACATCTTTTCGGTTTGCTTAGCATATACGCTTCACCTCGCTCTTATTATACACCATATGCTTCGGTTTGAAAAGTATATAATATGTGTTAATTGTAAAATGTTTTTGTATGCAAATACTTTATATTGTATTTTACGATTAATTTTGTTATAATATATAACATAAATAATAAAGGAAAAAGTGATATGAAAAATACCAAATGGATAACGGGAAAATATGACGAAGCCACGGTTGCGCTTCTTCAAGAAACTCTCGGCGTTTCGTCGCTTACGGCAAAGCTTCTTTCCGTGAGGGGAGTAACTACACCTGATGAGGCGGTTGCTTTCACCAAAAAGGATATTGAGGAATTATACGACCCCTTTCTTATGTGCGATATGAAAAAGGCGGTTGACAGGATAGGCTCGGCGATTGCCGGCAATGAAAAAATCGCCGTTTACGGTGATTATGACGCGGACGGCGTTACGTCTACATACATACTTGTACATTTTCTTCGCTCTCTCGGTGCGGATGTGACCTACCACATTCCGGACAGGTTTGAGGAGGGCTACGGCGTATCGCGCGGCGCGCTTGAAATGCTTGCGGAGAAGGGAGTCACTCTCGTTATAACGGTTGACACGGGGATAACCGCGATTGAAGAGTCTGCGTATGCAGCAGAGCTTGGTCTTGACCTTGTTATAACGGACCATCACAAGTGCGCGGAAGAACTGCCGAAGGCGTGTGCAATTGTAAACCCCAACCGTGAGGACTGCACATATCCGTTCAAAACTCTTGCCGGAGTGGGCGTTGCGTTCAAGCTTATTTCGGCGATGAGCGGCGGGGTACGGGAAATCACTGAAAAATACCTTCCGTATGTATGTATAGGTACGGTTGCGGATGTTATGCCGATTATAGATGAAAACAGAATCATTGTTTCAACCGGGCTTAAGCTCATTGATGAGCGGCGCGAAGCAGGAATTTCTGCGCTTTTAGAGGAGGCGGGCACGAAGAAAAACGAGCCGCTTACAGCCGGCGCAATAGGCTTTCTTGTCGGACCGCGGATGAATGCTGCCGGACGCATGGGCAGTGCAGAGCTTGCGCTTGAATTATTGTTTGCCGAAGGTGAAAAAGCCGTGGCTTTGGCAGCACAGCTTGGTGAAAAAAACCGTGAAAGGCAAAAATGCGAAAGCGATATCGTAAAAGAAGCGCTTGCTGTAATGGAAAAGAATCCGGAGTATAACAGCGGAAGCGCCATTGTCATCTCAGGCGAGGGGTGGCATCATGGCGTGTTAGGTATTGTCGCTTCAAGAATCTGCAATATGTTCGGAAAGCCGACAATTCTGATTTCCGAAGAGGACGGAGAATGCCGCGGCTCGGGGCGCAGTGTAGAGGGAGTAAGCCTTCATTCCGCTCTCGGAAGATGCTCGCATCTTCTTGAAAAGTTCGGCGGGCATGACCTTGCCGCAGGAGTGGTGGTAAGGCGCGAGAATATAGAAGAATTCCGTCGTCTTTTAAATGAAGAGCTGTATGAAGAAATGCGCGAGTATGTTCCGGTGCTCAATATTGATTTTGAAGCAAAAGCTAAGGAGCTTACTCTTTCCCAGCTTCACGGGCTTCGCGTTATGGAGCCGTACGGGAAGGATAATGAA
>JAFQVE010000061.1 GCA_017408185.1 Oscillospiraceae bacterium
AAAGCGAAAGCTTTCTATTTCACAATTTACGAAGTAAATTATTTCATATCGAACAAAGTGAGATATTTCATTGAAAACTAAACTGCATCATTATTATTCTGACTCGCCAGAAAAAGCGACTTGTTTCGACAAGTCGCTTTTTCAATGAAATTTGCCTTTGGCAAGTGAAATAGCTTCGCTATGAAATACACGTTGTGTATGAAATATTGCTATACAATATGAAAAGGCAAATTTTATTTCACATTTTTCTGTAAGAAAAATATTTCATAATCCGTCAGGATTATTTCATATCAACGAAGTTGATATTTCATTAAAAACTAAACTGCATCTTTATTGATTGCAATACAAGGCTTTATCAGCGTCACAGTCCATTCCTGTCAATTACGGGTTTTACGATAAAGCTTGTATCAAGTGCTGAAACCGCGGTTATAACCATTGCGGATACCGTATCATCCGGTGCAGGATAATCTATGGGAATTACAACGTCAAACAGGATGTTTTTAAAATCGCCGCTCGGGACAATGCGGAAATCGTGCATGGAAAACGAGCTGTCAAGCTTTCTTAACGCACCGTAAACTTCATCGCGGATGCGGCAGACTTCCTCGTTTTCCACTTCGAGAGGATCCATATGTATGAGGATTTCTATTCCGAGTTTTTTTGAAACCTCACTCTCAATAAGGTCAATAAGACCATGGCTGTCCATAATATTTTCTGTTGAAGAAACCTCTGCATGGAGAGAAGCAAAAATCCGCCCCGGACCGTATTCGTGAACGATAAGGTCGTGTATCCCGAGAATTTTGTCGTAACTGAGAATTTCATCGTGGATGTTCTTTACAAGCTCCGGATCCGGCGCTGTTCCGAGAAGCGGCGTGAGCGTGTCACGGACAATGCCTATTCCCGCCCACATGACGAGAAGGCTTACGAGAATGCCTATGTATCCGTCGACCGGGAGAGCTGTAAATTTGGCGGCGATTATAGAAATGAGCGTAACTCCGGTTGCGAGCGCGTCGGAAAGACTGTCTGCAGAAACGGCTTCCATTGCGGATGAGTTGATTTTTTTGCCGAGCGTTTTATTGAAAACGCTCATCCAAAGCTTTACGCAGACTGAAAGGAACAGACCGAAAACGACAAACGGTGAAAAAGTTGCGCTCGCACCGCTCGTAATGCGACTAACGGATGTTTTTCCAAGCTCAAAGCCAACAAGAAGAACAAGAAAGGCGATGACGAGCGCGCAGATGTATTCTATTCTTCCGTGACCGAAAGGATGCTCGCGGTCTGCGGGCTTTGATGAGAGCTTGAAGCCGACAAGCGTTACAACGCTTGATGCGCTGTCGGATAAGTTGTTGGCGGCATCTGCAGTTACGGCGATACTGTGCGAAAGAATGCCGAGAATGAATTTGAGAACGGCAAGAAACAGATTACAGACAATTCCAACCGTGCTTGAAACTACGCCGTAGCGTGTGCGCACGGCAGGATTCCCTGTGTTTTCGGCATCTTTTATAAAAAGGCGTGTTATAAGCTTTGTCATTATTAGAACAATTCCTTTGATTATTTGATAAGTGCGCGTTTTATATGCGCAAAAACATCTTTGCGCAAAAGCTTTCCGGGCTTTGTTGTGAATTCATAATCCGGTGAGATTTTGCGCATAACGGTTGCGAAAAGTTCTCCGGTCACGGGAGACTTAAACGAAAGCTTTTCTTTGTTTGCGCGGTTGATTATGCCAAGCTCGGATGCAACACAGAAAGCAATAAAATATGGATGTGCGGGTGTGAGTCCGTAGCTTTCGGCACAGGCGCGGTCAAGCCCTTTTGTGGAGTAGCCGGAGTCCACAAAGCTCCGGTACGCTTCGTTTACCTTTTCGGGTGGCGTAATCATAGTGATAAGCTCGCCGAAGATAAGCGCCCGGGAAGGCTGCAGAGTGTTATTGCGATATGCAACCGTATATCCTGCGCTTACAAGCGCGGCGGCATCTTCGTCATAGCAATCAACAAACGGAGAGAGAGCTAAAAGCTCAGATACGGTAACGACTTCATAACCGTAGCTTTTGAGAATTTTCAGCTGCTCGGGAAGTGCGGCGGCAACAGGCGTAAGACGCGCCATGCTGTAGCCGTCCTTCTGGAAAATTATCTGCCCGTTGAGAGAATCCGGGTTATCCTCAAGAGCACGGCGAAGCGGCGCGACCATCGCTTCCACATCGGATTCAAAATCACCTGTGGGAAGCCAACCGCCGCCGTCAAAGCTTGCCGCCATATAGTTGTAACCGGCGTAGCGGTAAGCATCGTATGAGTTTTTACCGTCAGGAATTTTGTCGACATAGTGCGGCGGGCGTGAAAGACTCATCTTATAACCGTGGCGGTCAAGAAGGAGACTGTCAAGCTCCATAATATCGGCAATGACCTCGTGGACATTGTTGAAATGCTCGCGTTCACCGTAAACCATTTTCATTTTACCGAACAGGATATGGCGATAGCCGTGGTTTGATATCTCGTGACCTCCGGCAAGAATGCGCGAGATAAGTTCGGGCTTGTTTTTTGCACCTGCGTGACTATCCTGATTGATGTCCGGGTAGTGGTCGAATTTAACGCCGCCCCACGTGAAAGAACCGTGAGTGCCGGCTTCGTCAGGATAGTTATGCTCGGTTGTGCCGATAACATCAAACGTTCCGCGCGCACCGAAGCTTTCAAGAGTTTCAAGAAGATGCAAAGTGAGACCGGAGTCCGTGATTTTCGGATTTGTTTGCGCATCGGTAGGACCGTCGTCAAAAGTCATTGCAACAACACGGCGCAGATGTGGGGGGGAAACTTTTTCTATTCTGCGCACAGGGGTGATGTATTCACAGTCACGGCTTTTCTGATACTCTTTTAAAACGTGCTTTGCGCGTCTTGCAAGATCATATAAAATCATTTTCTTTCCTCCTTGTATACCTCGACGTATTTTCCGTTTTCTTTTTTTGCGAAAGGATATTTTATTCCCAGATAAATAAGTGCAAAAAGAGTTTTGATATATTTGCCGTAGAGCCGCTCAACTTTGTAACCGTATCTTTTGCAACGGAGAACAACTCCGGGGCTTGCACATCCGCACCAGACCCGACCGCGGCAGGAGAGAAGCGCCGCTTTGAGTTTTTCTTCAAAATCCGGCTCATTCATTGCAGATTCAGGAAGGTCACACTCCCAGTAGCTTGTGCCTACCTCACCGGGGCAATGCGCATCGCTTCCGGCAGAAAAGGGAAGATTGTGTTTTCTGCAAAGCTCAAGTGCGCGCTTGTTTGCCAAGCGGAGCCTTGAGTGGACAACACGGGAGTTGAATACTTCAATGCCGTCAAGCTGTTCATACAGCGCCTTGTTGTGTGGGCGAGGCGGAGCGAAAGGGTGTGCGTAAAAGACAAGTGCGCCCTGCTCGTGTGCCGAGCGGCAAATATCGCGCCAGTAAAAACGGCCGTATTCATCACGGGAGAGATTCTCGTTTATATGTTCTTTCATAAAGAAAACGAGAAGATGGCCGACATCGGTTGAAAATTCGCAAGACGGGATTATGAAAAAATTATCGCGCGGTCTGTGGCTTCTGAAAGCGTTGTGGTCACAGGTGGCAACACCGGAAAGGCCTGCACACCGTGCCGCTTCCACAAGCTCGTCGGAGGTCATCTGCGAATCATAGGAAAGGTTTGTGTGAACGTGTAAATCAAATTTCATCATATGTTACCTCACGATACTGTCTGTTTTCTTCAGGGCGCATTTAAGATATCTGACCGACGAGCGTATGTCGCGGATATCAAGCACGCCGTCAGAAATGCGTGGGTTCAAAAGCCCGAAGATAAAAGAAAGGGCGAATTTTATTTTACTGCTGCTGCGCCGTAAGTATGCAGGAAAAGCAAGCAAATCCTGAAGCAGAAAGCGCATTTTATGCCCGACCTTATATTGCGGCGTGAAGCTTGTGAATACGGGGGCTTCTTCACCGCGTGCCGCGCGGCAAAGCGCGAGAGAAATATTGCAACCGGAATTTGGAGCAAGCGCAGAGCTTCCCCAGAAGCGCGGGTTAATTTCCATAAGATAAAAGCCTGTTTCGGGGGTTCCTTTAAACTCAACCATCGCAACGCCCACCCAATTAAGTGCGCGCAAAAGCCTTATGGCGAAGTCTGCAAGCTCCGGAAGATCAGCACTTTCGCAGAAGCAGGACGGTCCACCCGATGCCGGGTATTCACGAAGTCTGTGATGGCAAAATATCTCAAGAGGTTCGTGGTTTTTGCCGAAAACCGCCGAAACGCCGTAGCCGTCACCTGTGATATATTGCTGTACGAGAATGTCACCGCCGTACCTTGCAAATTTAGGATAGCTTTTCAAAAATTCCTCTTTTGTATTTACTATTTTATATCTTTCATCCGGAGAAAGCCCGAGCATTTCACCGGCAGGAAGCTTTATCACAGCGGGATAGCTTATGCGAAGTGAAAGCTCCTCCACCGTTTCGTTTTCTTTCAAAAAGGTTGTTTCGGGAACAGGAACGCCGATGCTTTCTGCAAAAGGGATAAGGCGGGATTTATCGTTTGCAAGCTCAATTGAAGAAAGGGGAGGAAGCGCTGTATCAGCAAACGCTTCTATCTCTGCGTGCTTTTTGCACATCGCAAGAAGCGAGGTTATACCTACTGGAATAATAACAGGGCGTTCATTGAAGCTTTCGGAGAGCTTTTGCAGATCGGCAATAAACTGTGCCGGATTCTTTTCCGCATCGGAAATATAAGCAGCTTCCGAGGTGTATTTTGAATAAAAGCCGAGCTCTGAACCTTTTTTGCATACTGTTCGTTCCGTGGCGGTAATATGAAAGCCCTCTTTGCCGAGAGAGCGGATAACCGGCAGGCTCATACGGTAACGGACATCTGTAACAATTGCGGAATTCAATGCGGACGCACCCCTGTCTTTTTTACATTATTATATTAGTATACCACAAAACAGAGCCTCTTGTAAAGCATAAGGATAACTAATAACTAAAAGACGGAGAGCTGAGTTATTAGTAAAAACTATAACTCTTTTAAAATCATTTGTAATTAATATATGATGCGAAAAGTGCTTGTTTATTTTGAAAAAATGTTGTATACTGTGTATTAGACAAATAATGTTCAAATACATATTACGGAGGGTTTCCAAAATGGGAAAAGTTAGAGTTCTTCTCATCGGCGCCGCGTTCTCCGCGGATTTGCACGCAGAGGGGTATGCCCGCTGCGGCGACATTGCAGAGCTTGTTGCGATTTGTGATAAGGATACAAGCCGCATAAAGACTCTTGCAGATAGATACGGCTTTAAGGATTATGCTGTATATGATGATATGTTCAAGGCTATTGAAGAGGTCGACTGTGATGTTGTTGACATCTGCCTGCCGAACTTCCTTCACCACGATGCTGCTCTTGCTGCATTCAAGAAGGGCCGTCACGTTATCAGCGAAAAGCCGCTTGCTACAACCGTAGAAGATGCAAAGGAAATGCTTGATGCTGCAGAGGCTGCAGGCAAGAAGCTTTACTATGCTGAGGACTGGCTCTTTGCTCCGGCTCTCAACCGTGCTCTTGAAGTTATCGACGAGGGCGCAATCGGCAAGCCGATGTTTGTCCGCGCTCGTGAGTGCCACAACGGTTCACACTCTCCGTTTGCTCAGACAATTAAATTCTGCGGCGGCGGTTCGATGGTTCACCTCGGTGTTCATCCGGTCTGCTTTATGCTCGCTCTTAAGAACAACCGCTGGACAGAGGTTGTTGCAATGACATCCGGCGGCGGTGAGTCAAATCTTCGTCATAAGACAATGGAAGGTGAAGACTGGGGAGCTGCACTTATGCGTTTTGAGGACGGCACAACAGCACTGCTTGAGGCAAACTACGTATCAGAGGGCGGTATGGAAGACGTTATCGACTTCTACGGCGACCAGGGCTGCCTCCATGTTGACCTTACCTTCTCCTCTGCTCTTAACCTTTTCTCAATTCCGGGTGCAAAGTACACGGTTGAGAAGGCAGATATAACAACAGGCTGGTCACGTCCTGCTGTTGACGAGAAGTTCAACCTCGGTTATGTAAACGAAATCCGTCACTTTATGGAATCTGCACGCGATAACAAGGACGCAAAGGTAGGTCTCCGTGGCGTTGACGGTTATGAAGCAATCAGAGTTATTAACCTTATCTACAAATCAGCACGCGAAGGCGTAGCTGTTAAGAATGACAGACTTTAATATTGAAGGAGGATAATAGATATGACAGGCAATTTTAATCTTCCGGTAGAAATAGCCGGCGTAAAGTTCCGCAACCCGTTCTATGTAGCTTCCGGCCCGACCACAAAGTCGGTTGAGCAGCTCAAGAAAATCGAAGAGTGCGGCTGGGGTGCAGCTTCCATTAAGCTCACAATCGATCCCGCTCCGTACATCAACCGTGTTCCGCGTTATGCAATCTTCAAGGACCGCAACGCACTTTGCTTCACTGTTGAGAAGCGTCTTAAGTTCGCAGAAGGTCTCCAGCTTATGCGTGATGCAAAGAAGGAACTCAAGGGCGACCTTAAGCTTTTCGCTAACATTACATATGCAGGCGATAAGGGCGTTGAAGGCTGGGTAAACATGGCTGTTGAGTTTGAAAAGGCAGGCGCTGATGTTATCGAGCTTAATATGTGCTGCCCGAACATGTCCTTCAACCTTCAGCTTTCTCAGGGTGATGACAACGCATCCAAGGTAAAGACCGGCGCAAGCCTCGGTCAGAACGGCGATGCTGTTGCAGAAATCGTCCGTGCAATTAAGAAAGAAATTTCTATTCCGCTTTTTGTTAAGCTTACTCCGGAGGGCGGCAAGATCGCTCAGATCGCTACTGCTCTTTACGCTGCAGGTGCTGACGCTGTCGGCGGTACATCAAACCGTATGGCAATTCCGCCGATTGACCTTGAAAATCCGGGCAAGGCACCGTATCATCTCCAGGATGAGATTTCCATGTCCTGCCACTGCGGTTCATGGGTAAAGCCTCTCGCTCTCCGTGATACATACGAAATCCGTAAGGTAAACGGTCCTGAGCCGAAGATTATGATGGCAGGCGGTGTCCGCAACTGGAAGGACGCTTGCGAAATGTTCATGGCAGGTGCAGATATGGTTGGTATCTGCTCTGAGACACTTATCTCCGGTTACGACTTTATCGGTGACCTCATCGACGGTGTACGTGACTTTATGGCAACACACGGCTATAACACAACACGTGATATGCGCGACCTCATTCTTCCGCACGTCCGCACCGCTGCTGATGTTACACTTTACAAGGGATATTCCCACATTAAGGGAACTCTTGCAGCTCCCTGTAAGACTGCTTGCCCGGCTAACGTTCCGGCACAGGCTTATGTCAATATGATTGCTAAGAAGGATTACAAGCGTGCATACGAGCTTATCGTCGGTGCGGCTCCGCTTATGGGCATCTGCGGCGTAGTCTGCAGCCATCCGTGTGAGCTTTCATGTACCCGCGGTATCACAGGCCGCGCAATCCAGATTCGTGACCTTAAGAGATTTACTCTTGAGCAGGCAAAGAAGAACGGCTGGAAGCCGGATCTTGTTAAGGAAAAGGCAAACGGCAAGAAGATTGCTGTTATCGGTTCCGGTCCTGCAGGTATCTCCGCTGCATTCTACCTTGCAAAGGCAGGATATAGCGTAACGGTATTTGAAAAAGAAAGCTATCTCGGCGGTATGCTCCGCTTTGCTATCCCGAACTTCCGTCTCGATAAGAGCCTTATCGACGATGAAATCGCAGTTCTCAAGGAGCTCGGCGTAGAGTTCAAGACCGGCGTAATGTACGGTAAGGACATCACAGCTGAGAGCCTTAAGGCAGAGGGCTATGCTTCTGTATTCCTCGGTGTCGGTGCTCAGGCAGGACGTCTCCCGGGCATTGCGGGTGAGGATGCAAAGGGCGTTTACAACGCAGTTGACTTCCTTAAGGATGTATACGACGGCAAGAAGATTGCAATCGGTGATGACGTTGTTATCCTCGGTGGCGGATTTACTGCTGTTGACGCTGCACGTACAGCTCGCCGTCTCGGCGCAAAGAACGTTTATATCGCTTATCGCCGCACACGCGACGAGATGCCGGCAACTGCAGAGGAAATCGCAGAGGCAGAGGCAGAGGGCGTAAAGATTATGTACCTTGTTGCTCCGACTGAAATCGTAGCAAAGAACGGCAAGGTTTCTGCTATTAAGATGACAACTCAGGTTCTCGGTGAGTCCGATGCAAGCGGCCGCCGCTCACCTGAAGCTGTTTGCGGTGCTGAGTTCACTCTCAAGTGTGACACTGTTGTTGCTGCTATCGGTCAGATTCCGTGCACATGCGCAACAGAAGGTCTTAAGACAACAAGAAGCGGCATGATCAAGGTTGACGAGTGCAACTCTGTTGACGGATTCATCTATGCCGGTGGTGACGCTGTTGAGGTTCGCAACATCATCTCTGCTGTTGCAGACGGTCGCCGTGCAGCTTACTGCATCGACTTTGACCTTAGCGGCGGCAACCCGAAGATCGAGGTTGTTCAGATTGCAAACACCGTTGATCCGTATGCAGTTCTCCGTCGTAACCCGTACTTCACAGATAACGGTGCTATCGACCTCGATACAAAGTCAGGCACAGAGAGAGTCAAGAACTTTGATACATTCCGCCGCGTAATGACAGAGGATGAAGCTGTTAAGGAAGCATCACGCTGCCTTAAGTGCGGATGCGGCGAAGGCTGCCAGCTCTGTAAGACAATATGCACAGACTTTGCTGTTGATGTTGTCGCTGACGACACAATGCAGATCAACAAGGATAAGTGCGTTGCTTGCGGAATGTGCTACAACCGTTGCCCGAACGGCAATATCGAGATGATCGACCTTGGTATCAAGGCATAATTAGATTTATCTAACCTTTCGCGTGCGCCCTTTTATAAGGTGCGCACGCGATGCGGCATATAATTGAGGTAATAGATTATGAAACTTTACATAAACGGCGAATTTCACGCAATGGACAAGTCCCTTAATGTTTTCTCCGCTCTTCTTGAAGAGGACGGAAAGATTGCAGATGTGGGAGACAGCGAAGCTCTTGTGAAAAAATATCCGGATGCAGAGGTGGTTGACCTTGGCGGAAAGTGCGTCATTCCGGGGATTATTGACACGCATACGCATCTTTGCTGGTCGGCGTACAGCGAAATGACAACTATTCTTCCCGCACCGCTCAGCAATAAAGATCTTTTCGCAGACCTTTCTGAAAGAGTGAAGAACGCGAAGAAGGGTGAATGGATAATATATAAAAACGCGTATCCGTTACGCCTTGATGAGCTTCGTTATCCGACAAAAGAAGAACTTGATGCCATAGCACCGGATAACCCGGTTATCGTCAACGGTCACTATTCTGCTCAGGTAAACAGTGCAGCGCTTAGGATAATAGAGCTTGATAAGCTCAATCCCGGTGCGAGCGTAATGTACGATGAAAACGGAAACCCCACGGGCGTTCTTGCCGGCGCCAAGCCGTATCTGAACCAATTTTTCTATAATGATGAGGGAGATCCGGATGATTCACTTGTGCGCCTTATGCATGAATACAACAAGTGCGGGATGACAAGCGTGGTTGATGCAATGTGTGCACCCGATGATATCAGGAGAATGACCCGCCTTTATAAGGACGGCAAGCAGACTGTGCGTGTGCGTTACACGGTTGCCGCATCCGATGCTGTTTGCGAAGAGGCAAAATCAATTGATACATACAATCCGGACTTCGGGCGTCTTCACTTTGCAAAGGATTTTCTTGACGGAGGCTTCTTAACTGCAACCTCGTTTATGGAATATCCGTATCACAATATGAAAGAAATTTTCGGTATAGAGACTGACGGTGAAGATAACTGCGGTATGATTTTCCTTACAAAGGAACAGCTTGCAGATAAAATCCGTCTTGCAAGAAAGTATGGACTCCAGTACGGCGCACACTGCGTAGGAAGCGGAGCAAGCCGCAGACTTCTTGATGCATATAAAATTGTAGACGCCGAAAGCAAGATTAAGGGTGAGCGCCACAGCCTTATCCATGCGGATTTTATTGACGATGATGCTATTTCTGATGCAAACTCAATGGGAATTGCTGTTCTTTTCCAGCCTGCATGGCATTATATGGATGCCCACAGAGTAGAGCTTTTCCTTCATCCCAAGGAGGTAGAGCGCTTTATGAAGTATAAAACCATCCTGAAGGCTGACCTTGCTGCGGCGGGAAGTGACCATATGGTAAAGCACGATCCTGATGAGTCAGTAAACCCGTACAACCCGTTTATGGGTATGTACAATATGTCAACCTGCTGTGCGCGTGACGGCAAGGCATACGGAGCAGAATATGCAGTAAGCCGTGATGATGCACTTGCATCTTACACACGCGAAGCTGCACGTGTCTGCTTTGACGAAGAGTGCCTTGGCACGCTTGAGGTAGGAAAGTTTGCAGACTTTGCAGTGCTTGATAATAACTACTTCACCTGCCATGAAGAAGAAATCCCCGCAATTCGTGCCGAAATGACAGTTGTCAACGGTAAGCGGGTATGGTAAGAAAAAATATGTCTTTTTTCGTATCTTGAAGAGAAAAACTCCGAGTGATGTTTCGTTGCTCGGAGTTTTTTGGAATTCGGGCAGAACTTAAAATTGACAAGTGTTGTGAAATGTGGTATATTATTATTGAAAAGTGTGTAAAATAATATATAGATTATATTGAAAAGTGTTAAACGGAGGTTTTTCATTATGCTCTTCAGAAAAATTCAGGCGTATATTGAGGATTATTTTAATTCTGATTCAAATAAGGTGCTTTTAATTGAGGGCGCAAGACAAATAGGGAAGACCTATATCATTCGCCATGTTGGTAAAAAAATGTTTGAAAACTATATTGAAATCAATATGGTTCAGGACTTTGAC
>JAFQVE010000062.1 GCA_017408185.1 Oscillospiraceae bacterium
ACTGTTGTGCAAATCATACCGAGAGTTGGAAGAATTGTTCTCCAGTCAGTCCAAGTGTACCATCCCGCAGCGATACAAAGACCACAAAAAAACCACAGCCACAACGGATTATCCGCCCACTTCCTCCCTTTGTTTACAAATACAAGCGCACGAACAAGAGCCACTCCGTTGAGAATTGCACCTGCAGTATTGCCTATAAGCCCGAAATTCAGAATAAAAGCTACGTTTGCCGCAAGCTGAAATGCGACTATATACTTATGCGTTTTCTGCTGAAATGAAATAACAGCGAGAGTTGCAGCGATTATACCGATAATCTGCCCTATTATTTCTTTATCCATCATATAAAACTCCTTGATTTTTTCGTATTCTACTATTATAATACTGAATATATAAAGTTTCAAGGAGTTTGATTATGAAAAACAAAAATTCATCAAAAGTGAACAAAGGAAACCCAATAGCATTGCTCCCAATAGGCATTTTCCTCATACTCTATCTCGGACTTGGTCTGTTTTTGGAGTATGGGCTGAAAATCAAGATGGGATTTTACAACATACCCATTGTGATTTCCTTTCTCGCCGCTTTGCTTGTAGCCTGTCTTCAGAACAGAAAGCTTTCTCTCGATAAAAAATTTGAAGTAATGGGAAAAGGTGTTGGCGACAAGAACATAATAACCATGATAATCATTTTCCTTATGGCAGGAATCTTTGTAGGCGTTGTCGGAAGATCAAGTGCAGAGAGCGTTGCATACTTCGTTCTTTCAATTATTCCCCCGAAGTTTGCCGTTGCCGTTCTCTTTGTTGTAAGCTGCTTTATTTCCCTTGCTATGGGCACATCGGTGGGAACAATAACGCTCATCACACCTATTGCGGTTTCTGTTTCTGCCGCTTCAGGCTTTTCTCTTCCCCTCTGTGTCGGCTCTGTAGTCGGCGGCGCAATGTTTGGCGACAACCTTTCCTTTATCTCCGACACAACCATAGCCGCCTGCAACGGTCAGGGATGTAAAATGAGCGATAAATTCCGTGAAAACTTTGCAATCGCTCTCCCTGCCGCAATAGTTACTTTGATTTTAATCATTGTGCTTTCGCTTAACACCGAAATCTCGGGTCAGGTTTCAGGCGATTATGACCTTGTTCTCATAATTCCCTATCTTCTTGTCTTCCTTGGCGGAATAATTGGAATAAATGTATTTGCAGTACTTCTCATCGGTATTATATCAGGTGCAGGCATCATGCTTTACACCGGTTCAATCACAGGAATGGAGCTTCTCGGCAATATGGGTATCGGTGCTTCCGGAATGTTTGAAACCTCGATGGTTGCAATCCTTGTTTCTGCAATATGTGCGCTTATCCGTGAGCACGGTGGTTTTGAAGCACTTCTTTATGCAATACGAAAAATTTTCCGCGGCCGTCGTGGCGGTCAGCTCGGCATGGGGCTTCTTGTAGGTGCTATGGATATCGCTACCGCAAACAATACCGTTGCAATAGTTATGGCAAATCCCATAGCAAAAGAAATGTCCGAAAATTATAGCATTACCCCCAGAAAGACTGCATCACTTCTCGATACCTTCTCCTGCATTTTCCAGGGAATCATTCCTTACGGTGCACAAATGCTCGTTGCTATTTCTGCTGTAAACTCTCTGGGAAGCTCCATTTCAGCCTTTGACATTATTCCATATCTTTTCTATCCGTTTCTGCTCTTTGTAAGTTCGTTGATTTTTATCTTTGTGATACCGGAAAAGAAAAAGAAGTAAAAACTCGAAAAAGCGCAACGGATGAGGCATTAGTTGTCTCATCCGTTGTTTTGCATTTTATTTACTTTGTGTAATCGAGGATTCTCTTTATGAGAACTGCTACTTCTGCTCTTGTTGTATAATCGGTTGGTGCGATTTCGCCGTTCTTTCCGTTTACAAGCCCTGCAGATATGAGGGCCGAGACTGCTTCTTTTGCGTAGTCGGAAACAGAGTCGAAATCCTCGTAGGGAACGACCTGTGTGTCGTTCCGTTTTTCGATTTTCTCAAAAGCGGCAAGTGCTCGGTAAACGATTACCATCATATCCTGACGGGTAATGTTTTCTCTCGGTGCATACTTATTATCGCCAATTCCACCGACGAGTCCCGTGTTTCTTGCGATTGCAAGCTCACGTGCAAAGTAGTCGGTTTCAAGAACATCAGCGAAATTCTCGGTATTATCGGAAGAAAGACCGAACGCACGGACAAGGAGAATTGCAAAATCTGCTCTTGTGATATTATTTCCGGGAGAGAATGTGGTCCCACTCGTTCCCTTGATAATACCTTCATCTGCAAGGGCGTTGATTTCATCTTCCGCCCAGGCGTGGTTTCCGAGGTCTATGAAGCGTACATCCGAAATTTCCGGTGTATCAGGAACCTTTGGTGTGTCCGGAGTTTCAGGCTCATCAGAAGCTTCGGACTTATTCGGTGTTGTTGTGGTCGCACTTTCACCGCCGCCTCCGCCACCGCCGGTAGAACCGTATACAGTTACATCAAAGCTCTGACTGCTTTCTCTTCCGGATTCATCTCGAGCCGTGATAAGAAAGCCTGATTCACCTAACTGAGAGCTTGTCGGCTTCCATGTGATTACTCCCGTTGACTCATCAATAGAAGCGCCTCTCGGCATTACAATTCCTGCAAAAGTTATGTTTTCACCAAGCGGACTTTCTGCATTAAGCTTTATGGTAATCGAGCTTCCTGCAGAAGTTGTGATTTTATCCGATACCGGAGCAAATCTTGGTGCTTCGTTGTATACGTTTGATAATGGGATTGTAAAGCTCTGTCCTTTCTGTATGTTATATACATATCCCTGACTGAAATCGGCAGTATTCTTGAATGCGGATATAAGGCTTATGTCTCCGATATTAAGAGACACATTCTCGCCATTCTGTTCTGCCCCAACTATCTTATATGCACCATTCTGACTGCCTGAGTTTTCAACATAAATATACTTATCTTCAAGCTCCGACAGATCAACATCACCGTCAAACTTTACATTGATGCTGTTATCAAATGAAAGCTCTTCCGTAAAATCAATAACTGTTCCTTTATATGCAGCAACACCTTGATTTTCTCCAATGATATCTCCATCATTTACATATGCATATATGTTTTCTTCTGCTTCATTTACAGAATAAACGCCGACAAAGCCTCTGAAATCAAAGCTTACATTTCCGTCTGTGACTGTGTATGTAATACCGTTGTTTGTTGCATATACAACATAATCACATCTTCCCGACTTGAGCTTCACCTTGACTGCTTTAACCACATCATCCTTTGCTGCTTTTCCGTCCTTGATACTTACGGAAATACTTTCAGCACTTTCTATATACATTTCGCCCTTATAAGGCTGAATAAGCGATGTGAAAAGTGTGTCAAGTTCAGTGCCTTTACGATGGATAAGCATATAATCAAGTCCCGGAATTGCTTTATTGTTTTCAACATTCGGGGCATAGCCTGTTGCAATTCCCACTCCGTCAGGTGTCCAGTCGTTAAGTGCCGTAAATTTAAGATTAAGGTCTTTTGAGTCATTTACCTGCTTCTTAAAATCGGTCTGTTCGAAGTTGACCGAGAATGTGCCGTCTTCGATATTTTCCGCACGATTCACATTATCAAGCCAAGTGTATCCTCTCGGATATTCAGTTTCATACGTCCACGCATTCGGCGAATTAGGATCTTTTCCGTATGGTACATCTTTTCCTGCATATGAGCCTACATACTCTCCGTTTTCGTCAACCTGAGCAACAAGGTTCAAATCATCCGTTGTATATCCCATGTACGACTGTGTGTGGAAGCTGTATGTATGCTCGTCTCCTCCCTTGACACGGAAAAAGTCTATTGTGTAGACATCCTTCGGGGATGCTTCAATCGTCAAGGCAGTTCTGCGATAAATTTCCGTCTCATCATACGGTGATGCCTTTACATCCACAAGCTTTACCTTTTCCGTGCTGTCAAAATGCATCGGATAGCCTGTATAAATTGAATTCTGCCAATCTTCATTTACAACGACAGTATTGTGTGAGAGTGTGTTTGATACCCACTGCAAACGGTTTGGCTGCGTTCCCGTTTCCTCAGGATATCCGAGGTCAGGAGTGAAGTTGAAGCCGTATGCATCAATTCCGAGCTGAAGCATATCACGGTGTCCGTGTCCGCTTGTCCTTCCGTAATACATATACGTATCGTAGCGTTGCTCTTCATCACTATTTGCAGAGCTGCTCTTTATATTTTTACCGCCGCGAAGAATTGCAAGACCAAATCCCGTGAGATTGTTGCTTTCCATTATACGCTCGCCGTTTTCTTCTATAACCTGCTTCATTTCAGCTTCGAGCGTATCATTGTTTGTGAAGATATCAACGATGGGATCTTCGATTTTGTTTCCGCTTATATAATAATAGTTTTGTGCAATACGCGGATCTCTCAGCAAATTATATGCTCTCAGAAGAATTGAAGTATTTGTTGCATACTTCTTTCCTGCAGTTTCACCGTAGTCTCCGCCGGCATATGTATAATCATTTCCGAGGGTAAGCTCAATCATTCCACGTATCATCTTTACAAACTTCGGATTTGCAAAAAGGTCAAGGTTTTCATTATCAACACCGTAACGATAAATAGCCTCCGCAACATCGAAGCTACCGGACAACCACGAATTGTTATACGATGCACCAACCTCATTTCCAAAGCCGTCACGGTCAACCTCATTGATATAACGGGTTACCATTTCACCGCCGCTGTTTGAAATGCATACATTATATGTTTCTCCATATATCGAATCTTTCATCGACTTGCTCTTCGTTGTGCCAGTAGCAATGATCCAATCAAACACAGCGTTTGTCTCTTCCGAGCAATCGAGAACAATTGCAACCTGTGCTGCGAGAAGCTGATGCATTCCGAAGTTTCCGAGTGCACGACCTTCCTTGAGGTCCTTCACACTCTCGCGAAGAATTCCGTTTTCAATATTCTCACGAATCATATCCGGAGAGGTTTTTGGGTTCTCAAGTCCATTTTCAAGAGCTTTTTTGGAGAGATATGTAACAACCTGTGCGTCATCATATATCGGATAGAATGCATCGTATCCGGTTACCAAGCTCTGCGACAGACCGTTCTGCCAAATGCTGCCCAGTATTCTTCCGCTGTTTCTTCCTCCATGTGAATTTGAATAGCTCAGGCTTGTGTTCTCAAACTTAAAATACGGATACAAATCTGCTATTCTGTCAATAAGTATTGCTCCTGCTCTTCCGTATTTCTTATCGCCTGTGTATAGATATGCATTTTTCAGATCATCCACTGCAGTGATGAAGGAATCTCCCTGCAATAAATCATACCAAGCGCCGTGCATATACAATGCCACGGGACAGAATTTATGCAACGTTTTCGTTCCGTAAGTTCCGTCGGAAACAGACCAGCCATATCCATCATCAACCATCCATGTTGATGCGTTTTCTGCTGAAACGTCAAGCTGTTCATCTTTCCATACATCGGGATAAAGAACATTAACAAGTGCATCTTTTTCGCCGTTTTCAACGGCAATTCTGTTATTTTCAATTGCAAGTTCTCTGTTATATACGCCGTTTTCGTCAAGTCCACGCTTGTATAAAAGTTCAAAATCATTCGATGGGAACAGACGTTTGCAATCAGGACACTGTACCTTCCACGGATTTCTTGTCACGTTGATATTCCAACCGTAACTGCCGTATTTTGCACGTATATCCGTTTTGCAATACGGGCAGTTATACATCATTGTATCAGGTGCGTTGAGAGTCGCAATCGTAGCACTTCTCGGAACACCTTCTCCCGGCAGGTTACTGTATAACACATCGAGGTTTTCAACCCACTTGTCTGCTGCTACAGCCGCATTTTTTGCTTGAGTTCTTGCCCAATCATACTTCCCGACATTGCGAAGAGCCATCTCACGCATCTCATATGTATACAATGTCGGCTCTGTCTTTTCAGAGCTTGAAACAACAGTTGCATCGTATGTAAACTCTATTCCTCCCACATCAGCCGTCACTCTGACAACACCTGTGCCACGTGCAACAGAGAAAACACTTCCTTCGTCATTCACAGCAACAATGTCAGGAGTGAGACTTTCATATGAATATATCGCACCGTCAAGATTTCCTTCAGAGCCATCATTGTTCGTTCCTGTTACCATCAGCTTCGAACCATCAAAATCAAGAACCGAAACTATTTTATCTTCGCATCTTGCGCTGATTGATGCAAGCTTTACGGATTCCACAGTGATTCTTTCCGTCACAGTTTTCTCCGTGCCGTTGAAGGTGACGTGAGCCGTTATATTCGCTTCTCCTTCTGCAAGTGTCAAAAGCTTATTGCCTGAAATTTCTGCTATAGCTTCGTTATCCGAAGTAAAGTAATAGGATATATCACGTGTATTTACCGCAATTCCGTCGGAAAGAATAGCGCCGGCCGAAATTTCCGTCTCACCTCCGACATAGAATATCTCGTGAATAAGATCGATTGTCGCTTTATCAAAAACACTATCATTTACGACAAAATCGAACTCATCCGAAACTTCGGCATCACCGATTTTTCCCGAAATAAGCATTTTTACGTTTCCGGGAGTCTTCGCCTTTACAAACGCACCGTCAACTACCGCAACGGATGCATCCGAGCTCGTCATTGCAAGATTTATTTCCTTTATTCCGTCAAGTGACGGTCTTGCATAATACTTTGTGCCGTTATCCTGCAGAACATAGAGTGCATATTCTTCACTCTCGCCTGCGGCAATATTTTTCCTTGCCATTTCGGCGCCGAGCTCTGCAGTTTTGCTGAGTTCTCCCGTTCCCTTGAATTCGAGATACGATGGGTACATATTTGCACCCCATCCCGTTTTCTCTTTTGCAACCAAGGTGAGCGTGTGTGTTCCCTCGGAAAGCTCAAGTGAACGCAGATTTGCAATATATGCAGGATTTACCGTTGCCGGACTGTAGAAATCGTACTGTCCAATATATTTTCCATCGATATAGATATACGCTGCACTTGCGCCTCCAGATGCCTGGATACCACGGAACGTTATATCGTATGCCCCGGAATCCTTCATATAAAAATCAAACGAAATCTGATTTGATGCCTCGGCATTTGAAGACTGAATCTGTAGTCCATATACCTGGAATCGGGTTATGGTCGATCCGTCACAAAGCTTACTGTCTGTCATACTCTTGTTTATCTGCCAACCGGTATTCTCAATCGTCGCATCATATACCGTTGGCACAACCTGATTCTGGAAATCGACCTTGAATGACGGATAAACAGGCTCTTCCGAGACAACAAGCGATATTTTCCCCGAAGCAGATTCGCCGTCTATTGTTACCGATGCACTTATCTCGACTTCTCCGACCGATACCGGCTTCACGATACCGCCTGCATCCACTGTAGCAACATTTTCATCCGAGCTTTCAAAGCTTATTTCGGCTTTTGAAATATCAACATCTCTTCCCGTATTATATTTCGCCGAAACGTTTATCTTCATTCCGTCCGCATCCGCCATAAGAACGAATGCCTTTTCGGAAGAAAGCAAAACTTCTTCTATCTTTTCTTTTATAACCGTAAAGCTTATCGGTTCAAGCTCTTTGATATTTCCGTCTACCTCAACTGAGAGCGAAACATCGGCTTTACCTGCTCCCACAGCGGTGACAGCTCCGCTTTCCGAGACAGATATTACCGAATCATCGGAGCTTTTTACTATAAGTTTTATGCTTTCATCGTTGCCTCCGGCAAAGGTAGCATTTCCGAGATTGAGCTTTTCTCTTCGGAGGTCAATCTCTGCTCCGTTTTCGAATTTAAGCACGCCCGAAAGATTAGCGTTCTCCCCCGTAAGAAGCTCTGTTTTATCATACAAAAGTACTGCTTCATCAATTTTCGTGAGCTCTTCTTTCTTTTCAAACTTCACCTCAACGGGAAGCATAACCGAATGTGCTCCGCCCGAGCTACTTGCAAGAAACGTGAGCTTATGTTTTCCATCGGAAAGCTTCATCGGGCGAAGCTTTGCTGATGTTGCATTCACATAATCCGCCTTGTCTGCTCTGCAATCAAACCTGCCCACGTAGATGCCGTCGATAAAATAGTTTATATATCCGCCCTCGGGACGATGCATACCATACGCCGTTATGTCGTATATACCGCCACCGTATGTCTCGAAATCAAACGTGATATATTTGTTATCCGCAACACCCCACGTCGCAAACGAAGAATATGCTTCAAAGCACGAACCTGTAGAGCCGTCGGCTATCGTTGAGTTTGCTCCATCAACCGACCATCCCTCACCCCTTGAAGTTGCAAGATAGTTCGGATATCTTGTTGTTCCGGGGGCAGGATTTGTTGAACTCCAGCCCTCTGTCGGCGTCATTGTACTCGTATCTCCCGTGCGGAGGTCAACACTAAAATTATCTTTGATAACTTTCTTTTGAAACTCCACCTTAACAGGCAGCATCATCGCATTTGCTCCCGACGATTTCTCGGCAAGAAGCTTGAGCTTATGAGTTCCTGCCGTGAGCGTTATCGTTCCGAGAGTTTCCGACGTTGCTGTCGTGAGATTGTCCTTTGCTGCATAACAATCGAATTTTCCGATAAACTCACTATCAATAAAATAATTTATATATCCACCTGCGACACGATGCATACCGAATGCCGTGACTTCATACGTTCCGTCTCCCGGAACCGTGAAATCAAACGTAACGTACTCATTGCCGGTTGCACTCCAGGTCGCGATGGATGTGTATGTATCGAAATATGACATTGTGGAACCGTTTGCCAGCGTTGAGTTTGCCCCGTCTACTGACCAGCCCTCACCCTTTGTATTCTCCGTATACGTCGGATACCTTGTTTCGCTATTCATTGTGCTTACGTCGCCCGTGCGAAAGTCCACTACGAAAGAGCCATCTGCTTCTGCTGATAGTGCAATAGTCGGCATCAGGCTTATAAGCATCGCAACGGCAATAAGTAACGATACTATTCTTTTCATTTTGAGACCTCCTTACTCGGAATATATTACTTTATATTCTGCACCGTCTTTATAAATAAGATAGCCCTTTGCAACGGAATAATCCGACTGTGCAGTAAACTGACCGTGGGATGAATTTCTCTGGGAATTCATCTTCTCGGAGCAGAATGCAATCGTTATTGCATCGCTTTCTCCGAATATTATTCCAACTTCAATAATTTCCTTATCTCCTGCGTCATATTCAATCATATATGCGTCATTCTTGACAACATCATCCATAACTATCTTCGGCGAATTGTCATATCCGCTTGCGGCAACAGTAATCTCGGTATTTCCCCATACGTTGAATGTATAGGTTTCGCCAAAATCAACTACCTTGCCGTCACGAAGCCAATATACTTCTCCATTTGCAGAAGTAAGTGTTATTTCATCATCATAGAAATATTCTCCGCTTACCTCACCCGAAACACCGTTTGAGGGAATTGTTACAGAAAACTTTGCTTCCGTTTTTACAAACTTTGCAACCGCACGTGTGAAAGCCGTTACGTTTTCAAGAACAAGCGGAGTTTCCTCTGCTATCCACCAATCATTGAATACATATCCGACGAGTGTTGGATTATTTTCGGGTTTTCCTTCTGATATTGCCCTTGTTTCAAGATACTGGCCATTTTCGTTATAATATTCAACTACAGCTTCGTCATTTGGAACATCCGAATAAACAGCAGTCAACATTGTATGTGTTGTCGCCGTAAATTCATATTCGGCAGAAACGGAGACAATTCTTCCATAGTCTGCACTTCCTCGTACCCAACCTATAAATCTCTTCCCTTCAAGATCTGCCGCAGATACCTTAACCGAAGTTCCTCTTTCAACCTGTATGGGATTGAGCTTTGTATAGTTCTTAATTTCTCCGCCTATTTCAAGAGTTAATTCGCCTTCGGAATCTGCTGCAAAGGTAACTTTTGAAGACACGGAGTTATCCTTGACGCTGACAGAAACAGCATCTGACGTTACTGCAGTTCCGCCAATCTCAACAGTTGCCGTGATATTTGCAACTCCGCCTCCGACAGCCATTATTATTCCATTTTCCGAAACAGTTACAACTTTCTTGTCGGAGCTTTCATATGTTATCTTAACGCTTTCATCATTACCTCCGTCAAGAGGAGCATTGCCCGTGTTGAATTTTTTAGCGCGGAGATCAATTTTCACATCGTTCGCAAAGCTGATTTCTCCGGAAATGTTTGCGGTTTCATTCTTTTCAAGCTCCGCTTTGTCGCTTTCAATCGTGACAGCGTTTATTGCAATAAGGCTGTCCGTCTTCTCGAAAGTTACTTTAACGGGAAGCATAGCCGAATGTGCTCCACCCGAACCGCTCGCAAGAAGTGTGAGCTTATGAGCTCCCGAAGACAGCTCCAATGGGCGAAGCTTTGCGGATGTTGCGTTTGCATAATCCGCTTTGTCTGCTCTGCAATCAAATCTTCCGATGTAGATGCCGTCTATAAAATAGTTTATATATCCACCCTCCGGACGATGCATACCATATGCCGTTATGTCGTATGCTCCTGCTCCTGATACATTGAAATCAAAAGTGATGTATCTGTTGTCGATAGTATTCCATGTCGCAAACGAAGAATACGTTTCAAAGCACGAACCGGTAGAGCCGTCGGCTATCGTCGAATTCGCACCGTCAACTGACCACCCCTCACCCTTTGAGGTTGCAAGATAATTCGGATATCTTGTTGCTCCGGGCACGGCATCGGGTGTGTTCCATCCCTCGGTCGGTGTCATTGTGCTTGTGTCGCCCTTACGGAAGTCTACGTTGAAATCATCTGTGATGACCTTCTTGAAATCTACCTTCACGGGAAGCATCATTGCATTTGCTCCCGATGATTTCTCGGCAAGAAGCTTAAGCTTATGAGTTCCCTCCGTAAGCTTCACCGTCCCGAGGGTTTCTGACGTCGGAGTTGTGAGATCGTCCTTTGCTGCATAGCAATCAAATTTTCCGACGAACTCGCCATCAATAAAATAATTTATATATCCACCTGCGACGCGATGCATACCATACGCCTCGACCTCATACGTTCCGTCTCCCGGAACCGTAAAATCAAACGTAACGTACTCATTGCCGGTTGCACTCCACGTTGCGATGGACGTGTATGTATCGAAATATGACATCGTGGAACCGTTTGCCAGCGTTGAGTTTGCCCCGTTTACTGACCAGCCCTCACCCTTTGTATTCTCCGTATACGTCGGATACCTTGTTTCGCTATTCATTGTGCTTACATCTCCTGTGCGGAAGTCAACGGAAAACGAGCCGTCTTCCTCCACTGCAAGTGCAAAGCCCGACATCAGGCTTACGAGCATACAGATTGCGATAATAACTGATAATGTTTTTTTCATTTTGATTTCCTCCTGCTTTATTTTTTAAGAGCAACAAGCTCATTTTTCCTGGTTTCAATCTGTGATTTGAAGATTTCAACGCCTTTTTCAAAATTGCGTCTTATCCAAAGCTCATAGAATTCTTTCGCAAGTCGATCAGAAAGTACGATGAGCTCATCGAGTTTTTCATTTGAAAATTTATAGCCCATTCTTATTTTGCAAAGCTCACTTGAAAGAATTACCATTTCTGAATTGAGAATTATTTCAGATTTGAGCTGTTCGTCAAAATCAAGCTTTTTTATGTCTGAAAGCACTTTGTTGACATATTCCGTGACATTATTAAAATAGAACTCATCACCGCATTCTTTAATGTCATAGAAATATGCATAGCGGGATTCATTCAGCGGAAGTCTGAAAAGCTCTCCGCACATTGTTCCCACATGGACTCTTTCGGGTTCAAGGAGATAATAATTCCCCATTCTGTAAAGAAGTCTTGATACAGGAACTCCTCCAAAAATCTCTTCATCCACATATTTTTCGGAATTGCGGATAAAATCAGCCTTAAAAGTCTCTCCGTCCTGCTCAGCCCCTGTATTCCATCCATATTGACCGCAAAGTGCTATCGGCACATAGCTCCAGACTGCAAACTGTGCGTGCCCTGCATTTCCCCAATCGGTGAGGAGAATTCCTTTTCCGCCGTGCTTCACGGCAATCTCTGCCGCAGTTCGGATGTTGAAGGTCGTTACATCCATTCTACCTGTATAGCTCAGGTGTGTGTTTACGGAAGGACAGACATAATAATTCAGTCCTGCATTTTTAAACATTATGCAGTGCTCTGTCATAAGCTGAGACTGAATAAGCTCATAACCCCATTCGAGAATAACGGAATCTTTTGGGATCATTTCATAGAGCTTTTCACTCTTATAAATCATATCAGACCAAAACATAACCTTTTTGCCGTGTTTCTTTCCCACCTCTTCATTGAGACGGCTGAGCCACTGCATAAAGAGAATATCTTTTCCGTTTTTATCGCAGAACTCCTTTGTTTCTCCCTTTCCGAGACCATACGCCTCATCCAGTCCTATATTGACGTATTCTGATTTGAAATTCGGAAGAAGCGAATCATAAAGCTTTGAGATAAATTCGAAGCTTTCAGGGAGAAAAGGGTTAATTGTGTTCGTCTGATTTTCTCCGTCCATAACGCAGAGATGCTTAAATTCATCAAACTTAAACCAGTTCTCAAGATGCCCCAAAGAATTCTGATTCGGAACAAGGTCTATAAACCTTTCCTCGCAATAGGCTTCAAGCTCTTTGATATCATCTTCCGTCAGACAATCGAAGTTTTCTGTGTATTCGGGAAAAGCATTGTATTTAAAGCATTCTCCCTCCATATAAAGCTGAAGTTCATTATATTTGAGCCCCGAAAGATAATCTATGAGTTTTTTTATCTCGGAGACTTTCGGCATACGACCGCGGCTGATGTCAAGCATATATCCGCGGCGTGAAAGCTCCGGTTTATCTTCTATGTATATAAAGTCAAGAGTATCTCCACTCTTCTTTATAAGCTGAAGAAGTGATGTTACCGCACGGTATATTCCAACCTCGCAGGAAGCACCGATTGTGATACCGCCGGCATCAACCGTGATTGAATATTCTTCAGTTCCGAAAAGCGGCTTTTTTTCAATCTTAATATCATCGTTTCCTTCTTTTATCTTATTGAAAAAAGCGAGAAGCGAAATTTCTTTACAGCTTGTTTTCAGCCTGTATCTTCCCTCTCTTTTTTCTATCTTTTGCACTCTTGGAAATATCATAAAAAATCACCCCTTTGTTTTTTGCTACTTTCCTCCACGTTAATTCTTTTGTAATAATTATAGCATATAAAAATCGACGATTGTTGTCCTCTTTATTTTAAAAAGCTCACCTCGTACAGCGACACGGTGAGCTTTTCTTTCAGTCTATATTTCACGTTTTATAAATTGCTTTGGAGTTGTATTGTGATTTATCTGCTTGAATGCTTTTATGTAAGTATCTGCATTTTTGAAGCCACACATTTTTCCGGCTTCTTCAACACTATATCCTTCATATAAATATTCAACCGAACGCACAATCCGATAAACGGTAACGAACTGGTTTATTGTATGATCGGTATACCTTTTAAACATTTTGCTAAGGTGATATTTATCGAAGTAGCATGCATCCGCAATTTCATCAACAGTAAGCTTTGAAGTGATATTCTCCCTTATATAATCTATGACTTTATGCATTTTCTCTGTTTCAAGCTGCCATTCACTACCGTCAACCGTCTCGCCGTTTTCAAGGCAATTAACTATAAATTGAAGAATCTCACGATTTCTCAAATCTCTTTCTTTTCGGGAATCGATTGGTATGCTGCTTAGTGAAACAAACATATTTTTAAGGACATCGGCGTCCTCATTGGATATCAATACAATGGTTTTTTCATCGGCAAGCTTATGAATTTTTTCTGCAACAGCTGTATAATCACTATCTATTTTTCTGACTATGTCAAAAAACGAACTTATCATATACCACTCATCATACTCTTCCGTGAGCTTCATATGGGAGAAAATATTGTCTTTTCTTATCGCCAATATATTTCCATCTGCAACGTATCTTTTCCCATTGACGCAAATCTCCGCAGCAGCGTTTTTGAAAAAGTCAAGTGTCAGCACCATATTATAAAATATCTGGGTATAGTTGTCTCTGTTTTCGCAAAATTTTTCCCATTTTACATTGTGGCAGTTAATAATATTTTTCATCGCATACCTTCCGTAACCGCCGTCGTTGTACACAAAGCTCACCTGCCTTTCCATTATAAAACCAATAAAACTATAACATAATTTAGCTTTCTATGCAAGCAAAAACAGATTTATCAAGCAAATGAAAATATAAAACAAATGCGTAAAACACAAAACAACGGATGAAGCATTAAACGCCTCATCCGTTGTTTCTGTTTATTTACTTCTTATAGTCGAGGATTCTCTTTATGAGAACTGCCACTTCTGCTCGTGTTGTATAATCGGTTGGTGCGATTTTGCCGTTCTTTCCGTTAACTAAACCTGCTGTGATAAGTGCCGAGACGGCTTCTTTTGCATAGTCTGCGACATAACGGAAGTCTGCATATTCAACATCTGCAATTTCAAACTCAACATCAAGCTTCTGCATTGCACGGTATACAATCACCATCATATCCTGACGAGTGATTGTGTTTTTAGGTGCGTACTTATTATCACCTATTCCGTTTACAATGCCTGTATTTCGGGCGACTGCAAGTTCACGTGCAAAGTAGTCGGAAGCATCAACGTCTGCAAAATTCTCCGTATCATCACTTTCAAGCTCAAATGCACGTACAAGGAGAATTGCAAAATCTGCTCTTGTGATATTATTTCCGGGTGAGAAGGTTGTCTCGCTTGTTCCCTTGATAATACCTTCCTCTGTAAGGGCGTTGATTTCTTCAGCCGCCCAGGCGTGGTTTCCGAGGTCAACAAAACGAGTTGTTGTTTCGGGAACATCGGGTGTTGTTGGCACATCGGGCGTTTCCACTTCGGGTTTTGTAGGTTCGGTCGGAGTTGTTGTGGCTGCACCACCGCCTCCGCCGGTTGTTGAGCCGTAGACCTTTACAACAAAGTCCATTGAGGATTTTCTTCCGGATTCGTCCGTTGCGGATACGATGAAGAGATTTTCACCAATCTGAGAGTTTTGTGCTTTCCATGTAAGCTTTCCTGTTTCTTTTTCTATTGAAGCACCTCTCGGACCGGAAATCAATTCATAAGTCATGCTCTCGCCGTCTTCGTTTGCAGCAACTATGGTATAAGACATCACACTGCCTACGCTTGTAGTCAAGCCTTTACTTTCGGAAACAAACTCAGGTGAGCCGTCTTCAATGCTTGTAAGCGGAATGCGGGCAGGCATTCCCTCGCCAATGATATAGACATAACCAAGCTCAGGCTCATTGACGTTCTTATACTTGCGGATTGATGTTACTCTGCCCACATCAATCGCAACATCGTCACCACGGCGTTCAGCTCCAATAATCTTATAAGAGCCGCTTCGTGTTTCCGGACCATTGTCAACGAAGAGATATCTGCCGGAAAGCTCTGCCAGGTCTGCATCACTTACAGGCTCTGTGGGAGTGATAACAATTTCATTTTCAAGTACAAGTTCTGTTGTGAATGACTTTACCACGCCTTCAATTGCACCCTTACAATCAGTCATATCACCGATGATATCGCCATCGTGAACATAAGTATAGGTATTATTGCCATCTTCGTTTACAGTATAAACTCCTACAAAACCACGGAAAGCAAGTTCAAGGTCTCCATCTGTAACCTTGTATGTGACTTTGTTATTGGTAGCGTAGAAGATATAATCCACCCTGCCACTTGTATGGGTAATCTTAAGGACCGCTGATGCATCCTTATCCCCTTCCGCACCGTCTGTAATTTCCATTGTGAGTTCTTCACTTGATGTGAGAGCACGAGTTGTGCGATAAGGTTCAAAAACTGTTGTAAAGAGTGTATCGAGGTTTTCTCCGCTATTTTTCACAAGAACATATTTGAGTCTGTCAATGTTCTTGTTTTCGGCTTTCTGCGGCGGATATCCGTCGGCAATTGCCACTTCACAAGTTGCACCGTTTTCGAGATTTCTTCCATTGAACATTGTCATATGGAGTCCAAGACCATTTGAATCCTTGATCATTTTATTGAAGTCCTTTATCGCAAAGTCAACTTCAAATTTTCCCGAAGGATTGCTGTCACGATCAACATTGTTAAGCCACGTATAACCACGGGGATATACTGTTTCATAGTCCCATGCTGCAGGAGAATTGGGATCCTTTCCGTAAGGAACATCTGCACCTGCATATGAGCCTACGTAATTTCCGCTTTCATCAGTCTGAGAAACGAGTTCAAGACCAGCTGTTCCGCTGATTTCATTGGACTGTGCGTGGAGGCTGTAGAGATGATCGTCACCGCCAAGAACACGGAAGAAGTCAACCGTATAAGAAACGCTATCATCAATATCTACGGTGACAAGACTTCTTCTGTATTCATCCGTCTCTTCGTAAACATACGGAGTAGAAACGTCCATAAGCTGAACCATTCCGTCATCAGAGAAGTGCTTTGCCTTACCGCGGATTTCTTCGTTGTTGATCTGATTTTTCTCATTGACCATAACAGTATTATGAGAAAGCACCGTTCCTGTCCACTGGAGACGTTCAGGATCTGTTCCGGTAAGTGTCGGATAACCGAGGTCGGGCATATAATTGAGTCCGAACGCTGTCATACCGAGGTTAAGTGTGTCGTTGTGTCCGTGACCGGAGTTGCTTCCAAAATACATCCATGTATTTCGGAAGGTGTTTGTCTGTGTTGCATCCGTGACAAGTTTATAGTTCTTGCCTGCACGGAGCATTCCGAGACCGAAGTGAGTCATCATTTCCGAATCGAGGTCAAGCGTGCCATATTCTTCAATAACATCACGGATTTCCGTTTCAAGAGACTCCGGATTCTTGAAGGTTATCGGATATGTTACACCTTCATATCCATAACGGTCATAGTATACCTGAGCAAAAATCGGGTCTGCAAAAGCTTCCCAACCGTCGCGAATTCCTGTTACGCCTGCCCAATGACCTGCACCTGCAGTTGAGCCGGAGTCACCGATCTGCGGTGTGTAGTAATCCATCATAAGCGGATAAAGAGAATGGAGCATCTGAACAAATTTCGGATGATTGAGAAGATTTGCCTCCTGATATCTTTCATATACCGCAAGCACTCTCTGAACCTTAACGAGGTTTCCAAGCCATGTATTGTTGTAGCTTGATGCCTCATTTCCCATACCATCACCGTCGATTGTGTTTACGAGAACTTCATCGATACCGCCGCCACGACATTCTGAGGTCGCAGAGCGAATCCATCCCGGTGCCATTAAATATTCAAGCCATTCCTTAGTTTCCGGCATTGAATCAAGAACTACTGCACCCATTGCATTCGCTGCCTGCGGCATACCGAAGTTACCGGAAACCGAGCAATCACGGAGTCCTTCAAGAGCCGTACGGATAAGACCATCTTCAATGTTTGTTCTTATCTGTGATGCACTTTCTTTTGAGTGACGCATCTTTATCTGCTTAGATTTTTCACTCAGATATTTAATTACAAACGTATCCTCATAAACATCGAATACCATATCATAGCATTCAATTCTCGTTGTTACCTCGCCACATTCCCAAATACAACCAACAGTCTTACCAGTGTAAATTCCGCCGTCCGAGTTGGTTACTATATCTTTCCAAAGGGATGTGTCATAGTCCGGATAGAAATCTGCGATTCTGTCAAGAAGAATTGCCGCAGCTCGCCCGTATTTTATTTCACCTGTGTGGAGATATGCATTTGCGCAATTTGTTACAGCCTTGGGGAGAATTGCGCCGTTTTGGTCATAATCGGTAAGCTGATACCAAAGACCGAAGTGAGTATAATATGCGATGTAAGTATGGCGTTCAGCTATACCGTTGGGAGCCTTGAAGGGATTTCCCTCTTCATCGGTCGGGTAGTAACCGTAGCCATCATCAACACCCCAGGTTTCAACCGTCTCACCCGGACGAAGTCCCTGGCCGCAGTTAATGGTCTTAATCTTCAATTCTCCGTTTTCATCACGGTCTCCAACTTCGGGATAAAGCTTATTCTCAAGATAACCCTTTCCATAGCCGTAGTATGCCTTTGAACCCTTTTCTGCAGTCGGGTCACCGAACATTTCTGCGTGCTTGTCAAGTGCTCTCTGTCGATCAAACTCACCGTATTCGTTAAGACCGAGCTTATAGAAGCTTCCAAAGTCATTTGATGGGAACTTTCTCTTACAATCCGGGCACTGTATCTTCCACGGATCCTGAAGCGGATTGGTAAGCCATGTAAACTGACCGTATTTTTCCATAAGGTCAACATTACAGTAGCGACAATATGTTCCGTAGGGATCCTCCATAAGACCCATATACGCACCACGGGGAATTCCCTCCGAAGGAATGAGATCATAAATCAAGTCGAGATTATCGACATATTTATCCGCATTCTTCTTGTAGTTGTTTGCCTGCTGACGTGCCCAATCGTATTTCTCAACATTTTCACGGACGTTTGCAACTCTTTCAGAAGTATAGTAGCTTCCCTCAAGTTTTCCGAGAACAACAGGGAGAGTTATTTCTCCACTCCTTGTTCTGCCATTGAGAGTTACGGTTACAGAGAAGCGTGCATCACCTTCTGCAATCGGGTTGAGTTCTCCGCTTTCTGAAATCGTTGCATACTCCGGAGCAAGAGCTGTGATGCTGATTTCTGCACCTGTCATATCAAGCTCTTTTCCGAGGTTACTGTATGCCTGAACAAAGAGAGGAACTGTGTCGTTTTCTTTATCGGTAAGACGAATTCTCACACTTCCGCCTGCAGTTGCCGTGAAGGATACCATTCCCTCATCAACGATTTCTATATCGACAACCGCAGTCTTTGTTACTCCATTGAATACGGTTGTGACTTCAATCTGTGCGATTCCTGCCTCAAGTGCTGTAAGCTTATCACCCGAAACTGTTGCGATATCGGGAGTAAGTGACTTATATGTAGTTACTGCGGCAGTACTCTCGGTCACTCTTCCGCTTGTGAGCGTTACGGTGGGTATGAGAGCAACCACATCACCTTTCATAACCTCTTCGGTTGCAGGTGCTGCTGTTGTTGAAGCAATCGGATCATCCTCAACACGGATAGAAACTTCCTTTGTCGTCTTCTTTCCGTCTATAACAGCTTCGACAACAAGAGTTGTTTCACCCTCTGCCTTACCCGTTATATCGAGAACACTTGTTCCCTTTTCTGCCTTGCGTGTGCTGTTTGTTGCAGTTACTTTTCCCGATGCATCGGAAATGTTTACTGTATTTTCTCCATCAATTGCAGTACCGTTGTTTGCAGGTCCAAAGAAGTGAACGGTACCATCGCTCATTTTGACCGTTACAAGAGCTTCGAGTTTTTCGCCAACCGCAATTACAGACGGTATTTCGGTCTGAATTTCCGAAACATCAACTGTTTCTACATCTGTCGGCACAAGCTCAACGCTGTATGGTACAAAGAATGCGCACCAGCTCGGCATTTCGTACGGTCTGATTGATATTTCGACCGAGCCACGTTCAAGATACATTGTATTGAGCTGTTCGGTTGCAAGATACATCGTTCCTGCCGCAAAATCTGCTTTCGGATCGTTGAAGATAAAGTTACCTGCGTATCTGCCATTTACATAAATGTAGCTGTCTGAGTAGTTTGCAAGTCTTGCACCTGTGAATTTAACGTTATAGTAACCCGATGCCTTGATATCAGTTTTTATCGTAAACATCGAATTTGCACGTGTCGGCCACGGTTTTGTTCCGGTCTGAATCTGGACAAGGAGCTTTTCGCTTCCGTCCTGAAGATTTATCTTAAGCGGTGTGTAGCGACAATTATATGTCGTCATCTTTCCTGAATCCAGAACAAGCTCAAAGCCCTTGGTTTCCCAATCGGCAGACGGAGCTGTCTGATCAGCATACTTCATTGTGTCCTGAGAAAGCTCAATCATCGTATACTCAGGCTTCGGAGACTCAACTGCGTTCAATGTATATTCGGATGTATATTCCGTTCCGGATACCTTTGCCGTGAGTACAACGGTTATCGGACCTTCCTTAAGCGGTTTGATTTTTCCGTTGAATTTTCCGAGCTTTACTTCGCCCGAAACTTCGCAAGCTTCACTGTCTTTTGCAGATATAGTAAAGCCATCGTCCGTGTTCTCACCGCCTGTTGCCTTATATTTACCGATATAGTATGCACTATCATCACTCATTACTGCATTTGCAGTAAAATCGATAGTTTCCCTTACATACATCGTTTCAGGAAGTGTGTGTCCGATGCTCTTGTATTCAACGGAGCTTACCTCCGAAAGATATGTTATCTTGAGAGAATTGAGGATAAGTCTTGCGATATCATAGGGCTTCGTGAGGTCTGTGCTTGTGCCGGTTCTGTAATATCCCTTTTCGGTTACCGCAAAGGTTATCTTGATTTTTCCGTTTGAATCGGGAGTTAGGTATACGGTATTAAGTCTTTCCTCACCACCGAATACCCATGTATTTGAATCCTCAAAGAGCGTGCTTGAATAATCTCCTGCATATACTCCGTCGGCATAAACCGAGAATATTCCGCCATCGGCATTCTTTGTTCCTCGGATGGAAATACCATAGTAGCCCGAAGGTGCACCTTTTCCGAGGTCAACCTCAATTGTCCATTTTCCTTTGAGGTCATCCGACGCACCTGACCATGCCTTTGTTCCGCAGTCTGCGATAAGGATGCTCTCCATCTCGCCCTTTTCGTTCTTTACATCAAGGCCAGTTCTTGTTCCCTTACTTGAATAGCTTACAGTTTCCGAAGGTACTGTTACAAATCCGCTTCCGTGGAGAGTTCTGAGGTTCCATTGCTGTGCATATGAACCGTCATCACCTTCACCTCGGATTGTTGTTCCGAAGTCAACTATGACAGGTTCACCCGTCCATACGGTTTCTGCTATGTTGATTGTGTGTTCTGTTTTGTATTCTGTTCCACGAATGGTTGCACAAAGCTCAACAACAGCTTCGCCACCGGATATTGCGGTGAGCTCGCCTTCGAAGATACCGTCATTGACTGCACCTTCAATTTTGACGTTGCCGGTCTTTGCTGTGACCGTGAATTTGTCGGTTGTAGCTTCGCCGCCCGTGACAGCATATTTCCCGGTTCTGAAGACTTCGTCGTTGGACATTACTGCATTGGCTGTAAATGCTATCTTATCACCTGCAACTGCTTCCGACGGAAGATTGTGAACATTTGACTTGTGGGAAAGTTCTATCAATTCCGGTTGCGGAGTGAGTGTCAACGTATTAAGACAAAGTCTTGCTGTCTCATAAGGAGAGCTTGTATCAGCTATACCTCCAACCGCATAATAACCGTTCTGCGTTACTGCAAAGGTTATATGGACTTTCTTATTACTGTCGGGAGTTATATAGACTGTATTGAGGTCTTTCTTTCCACCGAAAATCCACGAGGTTTTATCATTTAAGAGCGTACTTGAATACTCACCTGCGTATACTCCGTCAACGTAAACTGCAAAGGTTGCACCCGATGCCATCTTTGTTCCACGAAGAGAGACTGCATAGTAACCCGAACGTGCATTTTCTCCCAAATCAACCTCAATAGTCCATTTGCCGACTTTGGAGCCTGCAGTTCCGTCCCAGGGCTTTCTTCCGATATCTGCAATAAGGAATTTTTCCTGAACGTTTTCTTCATTTGCAACGGTAAGGTCAATTCGTGTTCCCTTATTTGCAAAGCTTGCGGTTTCACTTGCAACAGTAGTGAAGTTTTCGCCAAACATTCCATTGCAGTTCCATGCAGCCCCGTATACGCCGTCATCGCCTTCGCCACGCTTCATATTGCCGAAGTCTACGGTTACCGGCTCTGCAATCCATTCGCCCTCGTCTTCAGATCCAACTCTTACGGTCTTTTTGAGTTCCTTTGTCTTGCCGTCTACGATTGCGGTAACGGTAATTTCTGCCTCACCCTCTTCTTTTGCCGTGAGGATATACGTTACGGTTTCGGCAGTTGATGCCGTTCCAAGCAAGCTCTGGTCAAGTGCATCGACAACGGTTACTGCCGACACTTCAAGAACTGACGAATCCGAAGAAGTAACCTTGACGGTATTGTTTGTACTTGAAGGCTCGCTTCCATCTGTACGATAACCAAAAGCTCTGTAGGTGCTGTCATTCATTTTGACCTTTGCGGTCATATTTTCCGATGCTCCCGGCTCAAGGGTGTCCGGTATCGCACTTTCAATCGCTGATACGGCAGGCTCATCTACAGGGACAAGCTTTGTTGTATCCGGAATGAAGAATCCAAATCCGTTGGCGACATATCTGACACGTGGTCTGATTGATATTTCAGCCTCGCCTGCCGGGATATAGACAGTATTGAGTGGCTTAAAGTCACTCTTTACAAAGCCTGACTGGGCTGTGTGGAAATCCACGTCTCCGACATACTCATCATTTACATAAATCGCACAAAGCGAGGCGTTCTTGGTTTGAATTGCCGACATTTCGGGTCGATAATAACCTGCCTGAGGCACCTTGACCTTGAAGGTCATTTTCTGATTTGTATACTGTGGGAATGTGTATCTCACGCACCATTGGAGGTAGAATTTCTGACTATCCAATGTAACTGCAGTATAGCGGCTGTTGTATGATGCACACTTTTCAGGCACCATTTCAAAGCCATAGGTCTGCCATGCAGAAGAAGGTGCGGACTTATCTGTGTACCACGCTGTATCCCATGATGTTTCCGCAACGATTGTCTCACGCTCTGCCGCAGAAGGTGCATCACAAGGCGCAAAGGTTATATCCTCAAGGAGGATTCTTGCTTCTGTTGTGCAAGGTGTTTTGTCCGTTGCAGAAGTGTAACCTTGTTCCTTGAGAACAAACGAAAGCATAAACTTTCCGTTTGCATCGGGAGATATATATACCTTTCCGAGATTTACAACAAGATGCTCACCTGCACCTACATTTTTCTCACTTCGGCAATTGTAATCTCCGACGTATGCACGATCTGCCCAGACCTCCCATACTCCTCCGAGGAAATGGTCTGTTCCGCGAATGGTAAGGTCATACCATCCTGCTTCAGTTGTTCCTGCATCTATCTCAATCGTCCAGCGACCTGCAGTATTTGCAGTTGTCTGATTGACATATGCTTTCTTATTCCATACTGTTGCATCAAGCACTACCTGAAGCATCGTAACTCCGTCATAGCCTGCAACTGCGAGAGCATTATTTCTTATCTGATTGCTTGCAGGACCTGCAGTTGATGTTTCAGCGGTAACCGTAGTGAAATTTGTACCGGTTATCGCTGCCGGTTTTATTGAAGCTTTGTCGTGGTTAATTGCAATACTTGGATCACCACTTGTGCGATAAGCAAGGTTCACAACAATGCTTTCACGTTCTGCGCCGCTTACAAGCACCACCGCAGGAAGCAGTGATATGCACATTACAAGAGTAAGAACGAGAGAAAGTATTCTTTTCTTCATTGTTTAATGCACTCCTTTTTAGTTCAACTCTGCGTAAACAACATTTGTAAATGTTCCGTCTGTATAAATTAAGTATCCTCGAACAACATTTTGGTCATATGTTCCGCTGTCGTTCTTCATCGCTGTAAACTGACCGTGAGTTGCGTTTTCTTCTTTGTTTACGGATTTTGCTTTGTAGTAGCAACCACTTACCGTATTGTGTGTGCTGTCACCAAAGAGAATTCCCGTTTCAATCTTTGTGAAGCCTTCAGGAATGTCATATTCAATCATATACATATCTTCCGTTGAGTGCTTATCAAGCACTATAACAGGAAGAACATCGGCATCCGCTGTTTCAAAGCTTATCTCGGCAGC
>JAFQVE010000530.1 GCA_017408185.1 Oscillospiraceae bacterium
CAGCTTTCAACTGACTGTCCCTGACGCGGCATAATTACCGGGGTTGCATTTCCTGCATCAACAGGTGCTGCCGGGTTTGCCGGTGCAGCTGCAACCGGTGCTGCAGGAGCTGCTTCAGCGACAGCTGCGCCTGCCGGTGCAAACTCTGCTGCGCTCTCTCCCTCATTACCTATTACGCAAACATTGAGGAGACATTCTACATCGTCGCCCTCTTCGTAGAAAACTGCAAGCATTTTGCCGGATACCTTTGAAACTTCGTCAAAGCTTGCCTTGTCTGTCTCATAGGAGAAAAGTGTGTCGCCTTCGGCTACCGTATCGCCGACTTTTTTGTGCCACTTGGAGATGATGCAGCTTTCAACTGACTGTCCCTGACGCGGCATTATAACTGGTGTTGCCATATGTATTTGCTCCTTTCGTTATTTGTTTTCAAGCAAGTATTTTTCAGCCTCTGCTGACCAGAGACCATTATGACGTGCTGTAATTTCAGCGAGTTTTGCAAAGAACGGATCATTCTTTCCGAGCTCTGCGAAATCTTCGATAGCAGTCAGTGGCATATCTACGTGTGTGTAGATGAGCTTCTTTCCGCCTTTGATATTCGGCAGATTGAGGGTTGATTCTTTTGCACTGTCAATACCACCAACGTGTGTAACCATAACAGCGGGGTTAAGTCTTCCCTCTTCCATAAGCTTCAATGATTCACGCATATCGTCGGTGTTACCGCCTGATGTGCCGACATAGTGTGTTGCGTTGTAATGGATGTTATAGAAGTTAACCATAGCGGAAAATTCGTGATTTGTCGGGCCTGCAAAGAAGTTTACGCATCCGTCATAAGCGAGAACTGAGTCTGCAAGCTCGCAAACAGGTTTTACCGGAGCCATAAGCATTACATCATGGTAACCGACGCCGCCGGTTATATCCATAAGATACTGCTTCGGGTCATCACAGTTGTTTGTGTTGACATAAACGAGCTTTACGCCGTTCTTTGCTGCGTCTTCCGGTGAGAGAAGGCTTTCAGCGCGTGCAAGACGTACATCATCAATATCGGTGACAACGACTGTTGCAGGCTTTCTGTCGCCATGGATTGCATAGTCGATAGCACCCATACCCATAGGACCTGCACCTGCCATGATTATAAGGTTGCCGCCTTCTTTGATGCCCATATCGTGTTCATAAGAACCTGCCTTTGTATGGAACATAGCATTGTATCCTCCAACGATGCAGGACATCGGTTCGGAAAGAGAACCGTGGAAGAATGCTTCACCATTATAGTTAAGGAGGCAATCACAAAGCATAACCTCAGCAGGAATTACAACGTATGTTGCACAACCGCCGACATTTTGATAGGAATAACCTGGAGCTGCAAGGCTTCCTTTATAATTGATTGCCGGCTGGATAGAAAATTTTTGTCCTTCCTTGAATTTTCCCTGCCAGTTTGCACCGACTTCACGGATGATTCCACAGAACTCGTGACCGATAATTATCGGATTATCCTCAACATCATCGGGAACGCGCTTGTGATCTCCGCCCTGCTGCGCTGCCTTGTAGCTCGACATACAAATACTGTCGGTTACGATTTCGGCAAGGATTTCATCATCACTGATTTTTGGCAATTCAAACTCTTCAAGACGAAGATCGTTTTTGCCATAAAGTCTTAGCGCTTTAGTTTTCATCTATATTCTCCTTTCAAAATTTACAAGACTATTGTGCCGTTTTCTATAAAAAACGAGCGAAGCTCGTTTGATATACCGTCGTCTGTGATCAGGATATCAATATCACAAGGATGTGCGAAGGTATATGGCATCATAGTGCCGATTTTGCTGCTGTCCATAAGCATTATGCGTAATGTCGCTTTTTTGAGGATTGCGCATTTCAGTTCGCAGTCATAAACATTTCCGCACGAGAAACCGTTTTTTTCAGAAAAAGCAGTTGAGGCTATGAAAGCAACATCGATATTTATATTCTCAATAGCGGCTCTTGCACCGGGACCATATGTCGAGATGCTGTTTTTATTAACTTCACCGCCGATAAGGTTTACTCTTCCGTTTTTTTGCTTCAAAAGCTCGGCTGCAATATTCAGAGCGCACGTGGAAACCAGAATCTGTTTGTCGGGAATCATTTCAGCAAGTGTCATTGTTGTGCTTCCTGCATCGATATAAATCGAGCTGTTGTCTTCTATATATGCAAGTGCTTTTTCGCATATAATGCGTTTTTTCTCGACGTTTGCCGCTGAACGTTTTGAGAAAGCATCTTCAACAAGCATATTGATTGCTTTAACAGATCTTGCACCGCCATGTATACGAACAATACGCCCACTGTTTTCAAGCGCCTCAAGGTCACGGCGTATGGTCATTTCCGATACATCGGGAACAAGCTGCTTGAGATCTGACAGCGAAACCTCATTTTTTGATTGTATGTAATCGTTTATTCTTTGCTGACGTTCATTCATACCAAGCACACCGCCATGTTAGATTCGAACAAAAAAAGCGTTTAAATATAACACATCAAAAATTATACGTATACATTATATATCATAATCTATCAGTTTGCAATAGTTTATTTTTTGTTTTTTGTTCGAATCTAACATTTTTTATGTTTAATAAAAAACAGACACGCATTTTCAGCATGTCTGTTTGCAAAATTCTTTATTTCTTTATTTCAATCCAGTATTTTTCTGTTGCGGCCTCTATTTTATTATCACCGAATTCATAATAGCGCCTATCCCTTACTTCATCAGGAAGATATTGCTGTTTTACCCAATGGTTTTTATATGAATGTGGATATTTATATGTAAGACCGCGGCCAAGTTTTGCTGCTCCGGAATAATGTGAATCCTTCAGATGTGCAGGAACATCACCATCAAGACCGTCCCTTATATCAGCCAAAGCTGCGTCGATTGCGCAAATCGCAGAGTTTGATTTTGGCGATGTCGCAAGAAGTATCGCTGCCTCAGCCAGCGGAATTCTCGCCTCAGGCATCCCCAACTGCAAAGCGCTGTCAACACACGCTTTTGTGATTGAAACAGCTTGCGGATATGCAAGCCCGACATCTTCGCTGGCGATAACCAGAAGTCTTCTGCAGGCAGAGAGCATATCCCCTGCTTCGAGCAATCTGGCAAGATAATATACTGCAGCATCCGGGTCTGATCCACGGATAGATTTCTGAAGCGCTGACATAATATCATAATGAGTGTCGCCGTCGCGGTCTGCCCGCATGGCACTGCGTTGAGTTATAAGCCTTGCATCCTCGAGCGAAATATATGCTTTCCCATCTCGTCTGGTTGCGCTGTCAAACAGCAATTCAACTGCATTCAACGCCTTGCGGATATCTCCACCGCAAGCGTTTGAAATGTGTTCAACCACTCCTTCTTCGAACACGGCATCATCCGAAAGCTTACTTACTGCTCGATCTATGGCGCAACGGACATCTTCAGGTTCAATCGGCTTGAACTCAAAAACAGTCGCACGCGAAAGAATAGCACTGTATACATAAAAATATGGATTTTCTGTAGTCGAAGCAATTATCGTCAGCTTACCGTTCTCCATAAACTCAAGCAAAGATTGCTGCTGTTTTTTGTTAAAATACTGAATTTCGTCAATATAGAGAAGCACGCCGTTTGGCGTGAGCAGCGTATCAAGCCCGTTGACTATATCTTTGATATCGCTTATTGAGGCTGTTGTAGCATTGAGTTTGCGGAATTCACGCGAGGTATGCTTTGCGATTATCCCTGCGACAGTGGTTTTTCCAACCCCACTTGGGCCGTAAAAAATCATATTCGGAATCTGGCCTGTAAGAATGATGCGACGCAAAATTCCGTTATCACCGAGAATGTGTTTTTGTCCGAATACATCGTCTATGCTGTCAGGTCGTATTCTGTCTGCAAGTGGTCTGTACATTGTAAGCCTCCAAAATCAGACAACGCACGCACCGAAAAGATGCGTGCGTTGTAAAAATCTTAATAAAGCGGATACTTGTCGCAAAGAGCTTTTACGCAATCGCGAATGTAGTCCTTCTTTGTTTCGAACGCTGTTGCTGTGAGATGGATAAGACGTGCAATCTCAGCCATATCAGATTCGCCGAAACCTCTTGTGGTTGCAGCAGGAGTGCCGATGCGAACGCCACTTGTAACAAACGGCTTCTCAGGATCGTTGGGAATTGAATTCTTATTAAGAGTAATACCGACCTCATCAAGACGATGCTCGAGTTCTTTGCCTGTAACGCCGACTTTGCGAAGGTCAACAAGCATAAGATGGTTATCGGTTCCGCCGGAAACAAGGTCGAAACCACACTGCAGAAGTGCATTTGCAAGAGCGGATGCATTTGCGACGACTTTCTTTTGGTATGTAGTGAACTCTGGCTTCAATGCTTCACCGAAACAGACGGCTTTTGCTGCAATGATGTGCATAAGCGGACCGCCCATCGTTCCGGGGAATACTGCTTTATCGATTGCCTTTGCAAGCTCTTCCTTACACATAATGATACCGCCGCGCGGACCTCTGAGAGTTTTGTGAGTCGTTGTTGTTACGACATCCGCATACGGGACAGGGCTCGGATGAACGCCTGCAGCAACAAGACCTGCAATATGAGCCATATCCACCATGAAATATGCGCCTACAGATTTTGCAATATATGCAAAGCGCTCAAAATCGATTATACGCGGATATGCAGATGCACCTGCGATAATCATCTTCGGCTGGCATTCCTTTGCAGTCTTTTCAAGTTTGTCATAGTCAATTCTGTGTGTTTCGGGATCAACGCCATAAGGAACGATGTTATAATAAGAACCGGAAATGTTGACAGGGCTACCGTGTGTGAGGTGTCCACCTTCACTGAGGTTCATACCCATAACGGTTTCGCCGGGCTTTACAAGCGAAAAATATACAGCCATATTGGCGGATGCACCGCTGTGCGGCTGAACATTTACGTGATCTGCTCCAAAAAGCTCAAGTGCTCTTTCCTGTGCGATGCGTTCAACAACGTCTACACACTCACAGCCACCATAATAGCGCTTTCCGGGAAGACCTTCTGCATATTTGTTTGTAAGAACTGTACCTGCTGCAGCGAGAACTGCAGGGCTGACAAAGTTTTCAGAAGCGATGAGCTCTATGTTATTGCGCTGTCTGTTATACTCGGATTCGACAGCGATGCCTAAATCCGGGTCATACTCTTTTAGAAAATCGATATTCTCTTTAATCATTTGAAATTCTCCTATCTGAAGTTTTTTATATTATATAATATTTTTCCATTAAATTCAATACTCGAAAACATTAAACTTTGTTTTTTTAATAACAAACTTTATGAAAACAGCGATTAAATATCCATAGAGAGCGCCGGCAATTATATCAGTTGTGAAATGAACATTCAGATACACACGTGACAGAGCAATAAGAACAGAGAGAATTATCGCCGGAATCCCCCACTTTCTATCGACCATCAAAATTATCGAAGAAACCGAAAAGGATGTTGCAGTATGCATGGACGGAAAAGAAAAATCAGAAGGTCTTTCTATCAGCATCCGAAGTTCGGGATATAAATTGCAAGGCCTGATACGCCCAACTAACGGTTTTATGATACAGTTTCCCGTGATAAAACATATAAGCAGAGAAACGACGGCAATAAATCCAACCTTTCTGGTTCGTTTTGATACCATAAGCAAGGCTATTGTAAGTATCCAGATAAAGCCGCCGTCGCCCAAACGAGTGATGAATACCATAAAGAAATCTATAGCAGGACAAGTTATATATTCAAAGATAAGCGGCAAAAGACTATCTATCAGATTTACAAGATACATCAGATTCACTCCGTTTTTTTGACAGGAAAGAAAATTTTGTTTCCGAAACAATAATCGCAAAGAAAATCAAAGCAAAGCCGCATATCATTCGTATAGTAAGATTTTCTCTGCCGAGAATCGCTGAGAAGAACGTTCCAAAAACTGATTCCAGGCTGAGTATCAGCGCTGCAGAAGAAGGAAGCGTGTGCTTTTGTCCGAAATTTTGCAACAGCAATGCTGTCGCTGTGCAAAAAAGACAAAGATATATCACGGCAGGAATAACATCAGCTGTTACTGCTTCAGGCACTCCTTCACTTATCAAAGTTGTCGCCCAGAAACATACGGCCGCAGATGCAAATTGCAAAATTGTAATGATGATAGGATCTTTGCCTTTGGCAAATTTAGCAACAGCAACCATATGACAAGCAAAAAAGAAACCGCCGATAAGTGTGTAGAAATCTCCTTTTCCGATTGCGAAATCGCCATTGAGCGAAATCAGGCCTATACCGGTTATACACATAATTGCAGCAATAAGATTCCATCTGTCCGGGCGAGGACCTTTGGATATCCATGCAAGAAAAGGAACCAAAACGCAGTAAACAGCTGTCAAAAATGCATTTTTACCGGGTGTTGTGAACATTATACCAAAGGTCTGCCAATAATATGCCAGATATAAGAAAACGCCTATAAGAGCGCCTTGCCAAAGGGTTTCAAAATTTATTTTGCCAAGTTTCTTGAAGAAAATTACACAAAGCAGGATAAACGCCCCTGTAAAGCGCAACGCCATAAGATAATTGGGTGAAATAAGGTCTACGGTGTCTTTGATTATTACAAAAGAAGTACCCCATATGATTGTTGCCAAAACCAAAGCCGCTTTTGCATAAAAACTGATATTTTTCATTTTCGGCTGTTATCCTTTTCAATCAACTTTTTCATTGCTTCAACACATATTCTGATTGCTTTATCAGTGTCGTGATGCTCTTTCTCTTCCTGACCTTCCTTTTCTCGCTCCTGATTCCATATAACATTAAAGCATGCTCCGCATCTCAAATCCCTGACAGAACCAAGAACAAAGAGCGTTGAAGCTTCCATTTCGCTTGCTAAAACACCCAGCTTCATCCATGCGTTCCAACGCTCTGAAAGCAGTTCGGAAATCGGCATTGTTTCGGGAGACGCCTGACCGTAGAATGAATCTTTACTGTGTACAGTGCCGATGTGGTGTGAATATCCCAAACTCACAGCAGCCTCCGACAACGCTGATGTTACATCGAAATCAGCAGTCGCCGGAAACTCAATCGGAGCATATTCTCTTGTGGTTCCATCGCAGCGCACAGCAGATGTTGCTATGACAACATCTCCTGCACATACTTTTTTATTTATTCCGCCACAGGTTCCTATTCTTATGAATGTATGTGCTCCTAAAGCTGACAGCTCTTCTATAGCTATCGCTGTGGAAGGACCGCCGATTCCCGTTGAAACAACTGACACCTTCTCGCCGAGCAGATATCCCGTATAAGTCGTATATTCACGATTACGGGTCACAAATTCTGCATCGTCAAGATATTTTGCAATTTTCTCGCACCTATCAGGATCACCCGGAACTATACAATATTTTCCGATGTCACCTTCAGAGCATTTGATGTGATATTTTACCGTTTGATTGTCTTTAAGCATATTATAACCTCCACTTGAACGGTATGGACTTTTTGAAAATATTTTTATATTATATCATAAATAAAATAAGTAAACAACACTAATGCGTTGTTCATAAATAAATTTATGTCAGAATATTGCAATCTATAAGTTTTTTTGTTATTATTAATAAATAAGAAATGCAGTATGTTTGATATTGATACATTTTACATCTGCACAGTCCCCCACATCAGAGCTTCAGCTCAAATTTTTATGTTTGGAGATAATCGATATGGCAATTTACAAATTCACATCCGAATCTGTCACAGAAGGGCATCCTGATAAGGTTTGTGACCAGATTTCCGATGCTATTCTCGATGCTATTCTCGAGAATGACAAAAACGCTCGTGTTGCTTGCGAAACTATAGTTACAACGGGAATGGCTCTCGTTATGGGCGAAATATCGACAGAATGTTATGTTGATATTCCTGCAACCGTCAGAAAGACAATCGAAGAAATAGGCTACAATAACCCGGCTATCGGGTTTGACTCACGCACCTGTGCCGTTCTTACATCTATTGATGAGCAATCTGCTGACATTGCTCTCGGTGTTGATAATTCATTCGAATTCAAAAGCACTTCAGCCGATATCGCCGATAAAATCGGCGCAGGAGATCAGGGTATGATGTTCGGCTATGCTTGCAATGAAACCGAAGAATACATGCCTGCACCTATCACCTATGCACATAAGCTTACAAAGAAGCTTGCCGACGTCAGAAAATCCGGTGAGCTGGATTTCCTCTGCCCTGACGGTAAGGCGCAGGTGACCTTCGAATATGACGGAAATAAGATCAGGCGTTGTGATACAATCGTTGTTTCTACTCAGCACTATGACACCGTTTCTCTCGAAACGCTCCGTGAAGCAGTTACCAAGCACGTCATCCTCCCTGTTATGCCCGAAAATTATATCGACAAAGATACTAAAATCCTTATTAATCCAACAGGCAGATTTGTTATCGGAGGACCTCGGGGAGATTCCGGGCTTACAGGCAGAAAAATCATTGTTGACACATATGGCGGTTTTGCCCGACACGGTGGCGGTGCTTTTTCCGGCAAGGATCCAACAAAGGTTGATCGCAGCGCTGCATATATGGCGAGATATATAGCTAAAAACATTGTTGCAGCCGAGCTCGCTGATCGTTGCGAGATCGAGCTTGCTTATGCAATCGGTGTTGCAAACCCTGTATCCGTGTTTGTTGACACCTTCGGCACCGGGGTTATCAGCGACGAAAAGCTGTCTGAAATTGTTACCAAACATTTTGATATGCGACCTTTGAAGATTATTGAACAATTTGATCTCCGTCGCCCGATTTATCGTGCAACAGCCGCATATGGCCATTTCGGACGTTCAGATCTCGATCTCCCCTGGGAGAAAATCAATATGGTTGATACGCTTCGCGAATATATCAAATAATTTAAACGTCGGTGTGAAAGTTACACACCGACGTTTTTATATCCTACAGATCTATGACATCCTGCATAGTTCTGTTTTTATATTCTCCACGTGTGAAATCCGGAATTGGAACAGATGCACCATCCTTTGCAATCGACTCACCTGTAAGATAAGCGATGCACATCCAAGCTGCAGCGTCATATACGTCTATAGGCATTTCTTTGCCGTTTCGCAGGCAATCGCAAAATGCTTCAAACTCAAATATATCCATACCTCCGTGACCTGCTTCTATCATTTCAGGAGTTATGTGCTTCCATATATCCGGCAAAAATTCATCATAATATTTAACTGCATTATTTGTTTCTTTGATTATATATTCAACTCTGCCGCCTTCATCCATTTCCTCTCCGTCAAAAAGCGCCATATTGAGCTTCTGTTCGTATAACCCCTTGGTTCCGCGAACCGTGAACTCTCGCGAATAATATGTCGGAAGTGTTGTGTCAAGTCTCAAACTGATCAATTCTCCGTTTTCGCAGGTTATGAGAGTTTCGACGATATCCCCTTGCGCAAATTTGCGATCTGCAAGATAGGCAAGCTCCCCTTTTCCTTTTGCATACTCATTAAGACCGCAAGACTTCGAAGCACGCGACGAAAGCGAGAGCATACGGTTTCCGCGATTTATTCCAATCAGCTTTGCTATAGGACCAAAATCGTGAGTCGGGTAATTGTCACGATTATATTTTGAATATTCGCCATTTCTGTAATGACGTTTAAGCTCTCCATATGAAACCTGCTCACGCAAATCGTGCATATATGCTCCGTGGCAATAAACTATCTCACCAAACTTCCCTGCTCTTGCCATTGCGGTTACCAAAAGCTCTTCCTTGCCGTAGCAGCAATTTTCCATAAGCATAAACGGAGTTTTTGTCTTTTCATATGTATTGATAAGATCCCAGCACTCCTGCTCATTGTAGACAGCGCCTACCTCCATCGCAACAGCGACACCTTTTTCCATTGCGTAAACCGCTGCCGGGATATGTGCATCCCAACCTGTCGCAATAAAAACAGCGTCGATCAACTCATTATCCAAAAGCTCTTCATAGCTTGAATATACATTCGGTCGGCGCCCTGTCTTTTCTCTAAGCTCGTCCGCCAAGGTTTCTGCCTTATCAAGATACGGATCCGAAACAGCACTAACCTCAACATCCTGAAGATTCAAAAGAATGCTTTTAGCTATCATTACACCGCGTTGTCCACAACCACAAACAGCAAATCTGATTTTTTTCATAGTTGACATCCTTTCTCAATGCATTTTCATTGATTATATTTTATCATATGCCTCAGAATTTTAGAATGTCTTTTTTAGGTATGAATATGTCCTTTTTAGACCTGGTTGTTGTTTTTCAATCAAACCTATGCTATTATAATAAAGGGGTGATTGTTTTGTCTGAACCAAATATTCGCAAAGAAATACGATTTCCCGAAATCTCCAATGATCCCATAAGAATGTTTATGATCGGGTATAATGATTTTCGATATATCGATGGCTGGCAAAATTACCGGGCTTATTCATGGACGGCGCTTCATTACGTAAGAAGCGGATGCGGAATTTTGTTCATTAAAGGAAAACGGTATGACATCAAAGCAGGAGACCTTTTTCTCATTCCTGCGAATGAATCAATTATGTATTACCCCAACGAAAGCGATCCGTGGCGATATTATTGGATAAACTTTCATACAGATTCTCAAATAAGGATTGAAGAGAGAATCGGGTTGAATTCTGACAATCCCGTAAAAAACTCGAGTATTCCGCACGAACTATGCAACACCTTTGATGATCTGTTTGAAGCTGATGAATTTTCAACTAAACTCTATTATAAAACTTTGGCTGCAATTATTAAAATTCTGTCAAGTGACGGAGAACCTATCGACAGCTTTAATTCCGGCAACGGGCGTAAGCCATCTGTTGTTGATGATGCATTGCAGATAATACAGCTAAACTCATCGCGTGCTGAGTTTTCGGTAAGCGATCTCCCTAAAATGCTTTTTGTAAGCCAACGTCATCTGGGAAAGCTTTTTAAAGAACGAACAGGCCTGACTCCTGTTGCATATCTTTCTGAAATGCGTTTGAATCACGCAGCCGAGCTTCTCAACGATTCTGATTATACTGTAGCAGAGCTGTGTCGGAAAGTCGGTTTCGGTGATGAAATATATTTTATGAAACAGTTCAAGAAAAAATTTAAATTGACAGTAAAGGAATACAAACTCCGGATAAAACAGATGCCTACGAAAAACAATTTCTGAATCAAATAATTAAAATGCGTTCCGAACATATTGTACGGAACGCATTTCTGTTATTTGAATGCACGATTAAAAGCCTGTATGCTTTTTTCATAATTTTCAGCACCCTTAACCTCGAGAAAGACAGGGACCTGATTGATCAAACCGCTCTCCCAATTATGGAAAAATGATACATATGATATCTGCGGACCAAACCACGCTTCAATTGGGTTGTGGTTTTTCAAACCTTCCTCTTTTTGAATAACCTGATGGATGTGGTATGCAACCGTTCTTTTTCCCATAAGCTCATACCACCTGCTTATCGGGTATCTGGACGCCAAAGCACCGTTGTTTCGTGCGTGACCAACATCCAAGGTGTGCCCAATCGGATTTTTTCGTTTTGTCGCTGCATTCAACTCATCAATCCACGATGCAACTTCACTCGGAATATATCCGAATGCGCGATCTTCCGGATCTTCCCCTTTGCTCATGTGAAGGTTTTCAATACCTATATTGACCGCCTCCGGAACGTTTTCAACAACATAAATATATTGTTCCAAAAGCTTATCGTGCCCTTCACTCAGATCCTTGAGCTTAACACGCGGAGGATGGATTGTAAGTCCGTTAGCGTCGACTGCCACTGCATATTCGACAGCCTTTTTCCAAACCTCTGTATCACTGAGACCTCCATCTCTCCAATAAAGATTCGGCATATGCACTGAGAGATATCCGCCGCCGGACTTTCTCCATTCTTCAATCACGGGGAGTAATGTGAAATCCGGCTCCCAGCCTTTTCCGTTACATCTGAGTTCTACTCCGTAAACCTTGTTGGCAGCTGCATATGCAACATCTCTGTGGTTGTCAACACACGAGATACCAAACTTCTCCCTCACAGACCAAAGCGTTTCTTTCGGGAGTTTGAGCAAAACTTCCGATATCTCATCGGTATCAGAATCGAAATATGTAACGCAAGGCCAATCTCCAAATGATTTATCAGGATCGATTGCACGAATTCCGAAGTATTTTGATTTACCAATCATTCCTGACAGTTTTCTGTGCAAATGCGCACAGAGAATTGTCAAAGCCTTTTGCTCGCAAAGCTGCAACATAAAAGCTCTGCAATTTTCATCAAACAATCGTTCGACAGGATGATGCATAACAACAATGTCGCCATCATTCAGCTGCTCAAGTCTTTTCTTGTCAGCTTCATTTATTTTTGCGTATGCAGTATTGATGCCGAGACATTTTCTATTACCTATATAAAACTCAAAACCGGGGCATTTTTCGCAAAGAACTCCTGCAGTAGCTTTATCCCTGGCATCTGAATTTCCCAAAACAGAATAATGATTAAACGAAGCAAACATATCAAAATACGCGCACAATGCATCAGGCTCACCAAAAGAAGTTATATCTCCCAAAGTTATGACATCAGATATATTATCTTCTTTGAACTGTGCTGCAGCACGCGTACAGAACTGCCATTGAGCGCTCTCGCTGTTATATGGCATATGACTGTCACATATGAGTCCTAGTTTCATAAAGCACCCTCCAATCTTAATATGTGATATTATACTGCATCCACTAAAAAAAATCAAACTTTTTTGTGTAATAAAAAGCTCTTACGACTTATATTAAACGCCGCAAGAGCTTTTGTGATTATTTTTTAAAGCAACGGTCAGCGATTCTGCGCATATTTCCGCCTAGAATTTTCTTTTTATCTTCTGTGGAAATGTTTGCGAAAGCCACCCAACCAAGCTGTGGGCGCGGATCACGCATAGGAGCATCGGTTCCGTAAAGAGTCTTGTCGGCAAGTCCTTCCTTGCAAAGGTATTCGATAAGTCCCTCAGGAACGCTTGTAAATGTAAGCTGGAGGTAAACATTCGGGTACTTCTTTGCAAGGACAGCATATGATTCTGCACACGCAAAATTCCTTCCGGCATGATCAAGGAAAAATGAAATATTCGGATACTTTTTCGCAAGATCTTCCATATCAGCAAGGTATGTAGGATATCCGCCGCTATCCATCAAAGCAAAGAGATGGTTTTCGTCGGCGATTTTAAGCCAAGGTTCGAAAACCGGATCATTATATCGCACGCCACTTCTTGAATAGAACATCTTCATAGCAGGCATTTTTTCTTCAATATGATAGTGATATGCCGTTTTTTCGATATCAGTGCCGTAGGTTGGATTAATCAGAACATATGGATAAACTCTTGCATCGCGTTTTGCCATATCCGAAACAATAAGGTTGCCGGCTTCACAGTCTGTCCAGATGCCGAGCCACGGAGCGACGCAATATTCATCAACACCCATATCATCGGAAAGCTTTGCCATATTTTCGAGATCACCGCGCACCATCGGGTATCCGGCACCGCAATTTCCGCCGTCCTCAAGAAAATGTGTGTGGGAATCAAATATGAAAACATCCAAAGGTTTTCCGGTTGCTGCTGCTTTTGCAATCTCTTCATTTTTAATTTCAACCTGTTCAGGAAGCTTGACACCGCAAAGACGCGCCAAATTCCCGCCTGCCATCAGTTGCTTTTCCTCAGCTGAAACATCGGCATAATCGATAAAAGAGCGAGCTGCGCCGGGACACATAAGCGGCAGACCACTTCCCATACATATACGATCAGCCCCCAGCTCAGTTGAAATTATCTCAACGGCAAAGTTGGATTGCATATTTGAAAGATCTGTATAAAGATTCGAGAACTTTCTCAGGTGTGCCATCAGGTTGTGAAAATCACTCCAGCTCACGCCTTGCACCAAAACGTTCATTGACGGATGGTTAGAAAGAATCTCAGCAAGATCCGGCCATCCTAGCTGAGCTTTATCAACGAGAAGAGGAATTCCTGCACGCTCAAGCTCTGTGTAATATTCTCCCATAACAATCTCGGAAGGTGAAAAAGCATGTGTTGCCGGGAATATTTTTGCAGCAACGGCGTTTTTCTTGCGCATATCATCCAGCATATCATCAGGATTCAAAAAACTTCCTGTGTATCCTGGCTGGATTACATAGCAGCCATAAAAACGGTTGTACTTGGAAAGCTCCTCCGCCAAACGTTCGTTACCATAAGCCGGTGCGTAGTCACGAGCCCAACCCGTATACACCAGAGCACCTGCTATACCTGCATGATCCATCGCAGCAAGGATATCTTCGCTTTTCCATATCTCACGGCTGTCCTTCGGACCGCGTTTGCCGATGCATACATTTGAATCAAAATATATAAGTGACATCAGATATCTCCTCTCATAAAGACATAATCCACACTGCCCCCATAATGAATTTCGAAAAGCTGAAACAGGAGACAGATTATTATGCTATTTTATTCTTATTTAATATTATAGCATATTTAGCTTTTTTAGAAAAGAGGTGTGATGAAGTTTTTTAATATTCCTTCATCACACCATCTCTAAATGCTGAAGTATATTCGAAAAATTATTTCAGCAAATCAAGTATGCGTTTGATAAGAACTGCGACTTCAGCGCGTGTTGTGTAATCAGTCGGAGCGATCTTGCCGCTTTTGCCGTTAACCAAGCCGCTTGCAATAAGAGCACTTACTGCATCCTTTGCATATTCTGCAACTGAATCAAAGTCTGCATAATCAACATCGCCTGTCTCAAGCTCCATCTCAAGCTTTTCAAGTGCACGGTACACAATAACCATCATATCCTGACGTGTTATGGTATTTCTTGGCGCAAACTTATTATCGCCAATGCCGTTTACAAGCCCTGTATTTCTTGCAATCGCAAGCTCTGTTGCAAAGTAGTCTGAAGCATTTACATCTGCGAAGTTTTCTGTATTCTCACTCTCGAGCTTGAATGCGCGGACGAGGAGAAGTGCAAAATCTGCGCGTGTGATGTTTGCAGCCGGTGAGAATGTTGTCTCACTTGTTCCTTTGATTATACCGCTCGAAGCAAGAGCATTGATAGAATCAGCTGCCCATGCGTGAGCGCCAAGGTCGATGAAACGAGCTGAAGAGGTTTCACCTTCATTGCCTGTTGTTTCTTCTTTGCCTGTATCGGGTGTTTCAGTCGGTTTCTTGTCATCAGACGGAGCAGTTGCACCTGACCCAGAACCGCCTGCTGAGCCTCCGCCGCCTGCACCACCACCGGAAGAACCGCCTGCAGAACCGGTTCCTGCCCCTGTGGAGGAACTTGCTCCGCTACCTGTTCCGGTGCTTTCGCCTGTGGAGGAACCTGCACCTGTCGTCGAGCCATAGACAGTTACTGTGAAGTGAACTGTTGTCTCCGATATTCCATCGCTTGCTGTTACAGCAAAATGGTTATCTCCTGTCTGCGATGATGTCGGTTTCCAGGTAATAACACCTGTTTCTTCGTCAATCGAAGCGCCACGCGGGAGGCTTGTTCCGATAATTTCAAGCGCTCTGCCTTCTGCGACCGCTGCATTTATCTGAACTGTTATCGCGCTTCCTACGGAGGTTGTTATATTTGCAGGCTGCTCGACTATCGGAGCAGTGTCAACTATAGTCGATACCGGAATACGGAGAGTGTTCCCCTTTTCGATATTATACTTGTAGCCAAGAGCTTGATTGTTAGCATCGACATATTCTCTGATTAATGTGACATCTCCGATATTAAGCTTTATGTTTTCTCCCTCAACAGATGCGCTTTCAATTCTGTATGCACCGTTGCGAACACCGTCGTTATTGACAAAAACATATTTGCCTGCAAGAGCGTCCGTGTCAACCGTCTGCCCTGCATCAGGCTTATAGACGATATAATTTTTCATTGAGAGTTCTTCTGTAAAGCTCTGAATCTTTCCGGTATACGCAGCGAGCGAATCTTCTTCACCTGAGCCGACAAGTTTCAGAACCTCGCCGTCATTGAGATAGCTGTATACGACGTTATCTTCACCGTCAAGTGACATAACACCGGCAAAGCCGCGGAATGCAATCTTATCGTCTATTACATAATCAACTGCATTGTTGGTGGAATAGATTACATAATCAACTCTTCCGTTTTTGAGAGTTACCTTTACAGCGCTGTATGCATCAAGAACTCCCGGTTTTGAATTTTCATTACGAACCATTGATACCTTTTCAATTGATTCAACATATTTATTCGTTGCATCATAAGGTTCAAAGACAGTTGTAAATACTGTATCAAGGTTTGTTCCGCGATTTCTGACAAGCATATATTCAAGGTTTCCTGCATGCTTGTTGCTCTTTGTGTTCGGAGGTAATGCCTTTGCAAAGGAAACCTCAAAAACAGGTTCATCATTGAGCATCGTGAGTCTAAGTCTCACATCACGGCTCTTTTTCATAACCTTCTTCCAGTCTTTGACGTTGAATTCAACAGTGAAATCTTTATCGATGGATTTATAGGTGCGGACATTTCTGAGCCATGTGTAGCCGAGTGGATACCTCTCAGTAAGAACCCCACCGGGATCCGGACCGTACATTACATTCGGACCTGCATATGTACCATAAAGGTTTCCTGCTTCATCCGTATACATCGGTGTCTCTTCCATATCGCCAAGACCGGAAACAACCGTAAGCTCATCTGACTGTGAGTGGAAGCTGTAGAGATGGTCATTACCGCCCTTGATGTGGAAGAAGTCAACGCCATATGAAATTTCATCGTCAACATCAACCATAACTATTGATCTTCTGTATTCCTCTGTTTGCGAGTAGACATCGGCGCTTATATCCATAAGCTTGACGCGACCGGAATCATCGAAGTGTATCGGAGTCTGAGTACGCTGCTGTGCCTGCTGCCTTAAATCCTGCTCCTTCTCATCAACAACAACCGTGTTATGAGAAAGAGTTGTTCTTACCCACTGGTAGCGATTCGGCTGCATACCGGTCTCTTCCGGATATCCGATATCCGGAGCGATATTGAGACCAAATGCATCTGCAAAGAGGTTCAATGCATCACTATGACCGTGCATATCATTTTTCCCGAAATACATCGCAAAGTCGCGATGTGTGTTGTTATAGGTTGTTTCGCTTGCGGATTCATATTCCTTGCCCGCGCGAAGCGCTGCAAAGCCATAGCCGGCAAGCAATTCACTTGGGAGACTAAGTTTACCCTGTGTCCTGATTACCTCTTCGATGTCCTTTGTTATCTGATTCGGATCTTCGTCGAGTATGTTTCCGCGGAGCTCATATCCGCGCGTCTCCTTCATGAACCAAAGCGCCTGAGCGAGCAGCGGCTCTTTTGAGTTCTTATATGCGTTGAGGATATCCTCCTCTATAATCGCAAGTCCTGTTCCGCCAATTGCACCGAAGTCACCGGTATGTGATGTATAATAACCGCCAAGCAGCAATCTGATCTGAGCAGTAAACATCTTTGTAAACTTCGGGTTATTATAAAGGTTACCCTGCGGATAAAGGTCAAAGTCGCGGAGAAGGTCTGCAACGCCCATAAAGTGTGTAATCAATTCACGGTTATAGCCCGGCGAGTTTTCATTACCGCTTCCGTCGCGGTCGATCTTACCGATGAGGCTTCCCATAAACATACCGCCGGTTATTGGAGTTGTTCTCGGAACCTTACCGTTGTTTATGCTTGTCTGACCGGCTGCAGGGCCATTGGCAAATATCCAATCAATCATTTCGCCCGATTCAGGCAATCTGTTGAGAGCAACTGCCGCAGCCGCTACGCATTTCTGGTGCATACCATAGTTACCCCAGTTTTCGGCGTATTTTGTGCGCTCGAATATCTCAATGAGGAGATTGTCTTCAGCGTTCTTCATAATTGCGCCGGGGCTGTCTTTAAGGTTAACCGGAATGAGTTCGCCGTTTTCATCCTTTACCCAGTTGCCGTATTCATCTTTTTCGTATTGCGGAGATCTTGCGGAGAGATAATCAACCACTGCAGGATCATTGTAAATCGGCTTAAACGCATCGTATGCCAGCGCAAAGTCATACGTCATAAATGTAGACCAGACAGGGTCAACGATTGTGCCGTAATAATCGTCGCCGCGCCAGGTGTGCCACTGGAACCAATCATAGCCCGGGAAGAAGTCTGCAACTCTGTCAAGGAGTATGGCGCCTGCTCTTCCGTATTTCGGCTCACCTGTGTATACGAAAGCCTTTGCAAGAGTGTTGATTGCACTTCTGATTTCCTGATTTCCCGCATACCACAAGCCGTTGTGGATGAAGTAACCGATATAAGTATACTGTACGGGGCTTTCGTTTGCATACCATGCATACCCGTTTCCGTTATCGAAATAGCTCGGGTCATAACCCGGAACTTTCAATACATCTCCGCCCTCACCTGCAATTTCTTTTGCTTTCTCAAGAGAAATATAGGGCTGTTTATATCCGAATCCGTCATCAACACCCCAGCCTGTAACGCCGAGTTTTTTATCCATTTCGGAATGTAAATCATTTGTGAGATATCCGCCCTTTACATTATATCCGTAATGATCCTTCCATTCCCGGCTTTCACGGGCATTGTTCCATGCTTTAAGCTCAGCTTTCCATTCAGTTGTACCCGGTGTTGTGGTCGGATAGCTCGGGAATTTACCTATATGCGAACACGCCTTTCCTGCCATAACATCTTCACAAACAAACTTTTCGTGATGCTTCTGAAGAGCTCTGTCAATCAGGAAGGTTCCATCATCTGCGAGGCCAAGCTTGTAGAAGGATCCGAAATCATTCGACGGGAATCTTCTCTTACAAGCCGGGCACTGAATCTTCCACGGATCATTTATAGCATCTGTAACAAATGCACTGCCATAATCTTTTGCGATATCTTCCTCACAATAACGGCATATCCACTTGTTAGGATCGTATTTATGACCAACGTGATAGTAACGCGGCAGACCCTCGGGGATAACAAGCTCATACAGCTTATCAAGATTTTTGACATGTGCATCTGCGGTTTCTTTTATTGCGTTTACTTCATCGCGAACCCATGAATATTTAGCTGTGTTCTTCTTTGCATTCTCACGGGCTTCCATAGTGTATATCTGCGGGTCGATGGCAGCATCCAGGATAACAGAGAGAGTAAATGGTTCAATTGCAATTCCTTCTGCTGCACCATTCTTATAGTCTGCGCTGACAGTTGCGGAAAATACCGCCGTTCCGACAGCAAGCCCATAAACGTTTCCACCTTCGGAAAGCTCAACGTATTCGGAACCTTCAACAATCTCCCATGTAATATACTCATCAGGAATATCGAGTATATTTCCGCTGTTCATCAGCGCCTTAACGCCAAGCTTTGTTTCTCCGTAAACGCTGATGGAATCCGAAGCGGTGATCATAATTCCGTTTTCAGCGATGCCTGAATTATCTGAAACGAAAACAGTATATTCTGCCTTTTTCGTTATGCCGTCATATGTAACTGTTGCGGTTATTTTGGTTTCGCCCTCGTTGATACCCGTAATCGCACCGTTTTCATCAACCGTTGCAATGTCTGAGTTTTCAGATTCGTATACAACCGCAGTGATATCGCCATCGGCATATTCAATATCTGCATCCTTAACAGTTTTAAGCTTAAGCGAGGTATCGACTGTTTCACCAAGAGCTATAACATTGTCCTCGCCTTCCGGAACGATTTCTACACTGCCAAAAACGTTCGGATCTTCAAATGTAAGTGTAGATACATAGAGGCAATCTCCTCCAGCTTTTCCCTTTCCTTCTCGGCAACGGTAGACAACAAGATGCTCTCCTTCCGTAACCTCCTTTGAACCGAAGGTCGCCCGGTAATCTGTTTCATCGTTAGCTCCGGTTGGATCCGGTGTATAGAAATCGTGTGTTCCGACATAGTATTCGCTTTCCGGAACTGCATATTTGAGAATATTCGATTCAAACTCCTCTGTTGCAGGCATAATGTAAAGGTCTATTGCCGCACTTCTCGTACGGCGTATCGGAACATTGATTCCTGCAATATATGTGCTTGTTTTTGGAAACTTAACCTTAAACGCAGCATATGAATTAAAGAGGTTCGCACCTGTCGCCCAAACAAACATCGTGCCAAACTTTGTAGGTTCAGTATGAAGCGCTACATTAGTATAGCTTGAATTCAGATTAGTTGCACCGTGGAATATCCACGGACGGAAATCGGTGTATTCTGTAATATCGTTGACATTATCAAAATTATCGCCCGGATATTTTCCCTTCACAAAGTTGATTTCAACAGAAGATGACGGAAGAGATGGAACTTCCTCGCTGTAAACAACTATCTTTTCCGGAACACTTTCAATGATTTGTCCGCGAACCTTGATTTTTGCCTTTACTTCAAAGGTTCCGGCTTTTTTTGCACGTATAGACTTTCCATCTTTTGATATTTCTGCAATGCCGTCTTCAGACTCATTGAAAATCTCAAGACTTTCGATTGTTCCGCCGGCAAATACCTTTCTGTTTTTAAGCTCGTATCCTGTCGTGAAGAGAAGCTCTTCGCCAAGCGTAACCTTATTATTTGTGTAAAGATACGTCTTATAGACCGAATAATCATCATCAACGGTCACTTCCGCCTCACAACGAGTGATTGTACCATTGAGAAAGGCATATACTATGACAGTTCCGACGCCTTCGGAAAGACCGATAATCTCGCCCCTCTCGGCATCAAATTCCAGAATATCCTTATCCTCTTCTGCAATCTGATAGATAAACGTTGCGCCGGTAAAATCAACCGAACCGCCACCGTCAAGCTTACCCGTTACAGATTTAACGGTTACAGCTTCACCAACACCGATTATATCCGCTGAAAGCGTTGCTGTTGACTCAACCTCTCTCTGGGTGCCCACAAGAGAGATAGTGTTAAGAAGAATATATTCATTGCCCCACGCTATATCGCTGTAGCACTGTTTAGCTATCATAAGATACTCTGCATAGCCGGCACTGTAGTCAAGCTCGTTTGATGCAACGAACTGACCTGCGAAAGCTCGGGATACAACAGCGCCGATTGAGCCGTTGAAATCCGCATTTGCTACGAGATTCTTTGGCTTACAATATGAATCAATGCTTGCTTTTATAAGTGAGAATGTCATATCAGATGTGTATGGAACCATATAGATTTCCAAACGACCTGCACCTGCATACTCGCGAGCTTTGACATCAACATTATATTTTCCGGACTTCGGAACCTTTACCTTATATGCAACCCAGTCTCCCGCACGACCGGAAAGGTCTGTCCAACCGGTAGTTGAAACGAGGTATCCGCCGGCCGAGTTAGGTCTTGTAAGACTTGCAGCGACCATACCCCACGGACGGTCCGTTCCGTAATCGCGCATGGGATATGCACTAAACTGAGCTTCCGTTAAAGGAGTACCTTTCATACCTGCGAGCGTGATGCCGCTGTCCGAATAATCTTGATACACGCCACTGTAGAAATAATAGTCCTGATTAACGCCTGAGAACTGCTCGGCAGGCAATACGGAGATTTCAACATTAACAGACTTTGTTATATCGTCAAGCGTTCCGCTTACCCTTACCTCTGCCTCGCCTTCAGCGATAGCATAGATGTCTCCGTCAGCGGATTTTACAAGGACGTCATTTTCACCATCTATAATTTCAATCTCAACGCCGCCATCTGCATCAGCAATTTCCTGATCACCGTCGAGCCATTTAACTTCAGCAGAAAGCTTGTTTCCTACGTGTACATCGCCAAAGTCTGCTTCAATTGCTGTAAGCTCCGGCAACTTGATATAAGGTGTAAATATGAGCTTTCTGACCATACCACAGGTTCTGCTTGCGTGTTCTGTCGGAGTAGAGCCTTCGTTTACAATTACGAACATATAGTAGTCACCGGCAGAGAGAGACACGCTCTTTGCAAGTTTGTCCTCGACCATTGTCTGGTAATATGTATCGTAAGAAGCTATATGCTTTACTGAAGCCTCCGGATTACTCATAGAAGCCTCTGCAATTGCCGCCTGAACGCCGCTGACTGTTGTTACATTCCAGCCCTCTTCTTCGACAACAGCCTTGCTTACAAGATATATGTCCGTCTTCTCTCCGTTAGCATATATTCTATGACCCTCAACTGACGGAGCATATGTTCCGGCTGTCGGAACATTAATGGTAAATACAACTGCATTGTTGTTAAGCGGTTCATCCACATTGGCTGTGTAGAAATAGAGACCGTTTTCCTGGAATGCTGCAGTGTTTACGCCTGGCTGTGCAACATACGTCCAGGATTCTGATAAATTACTGTCAACGATGAAGTTCTTGACATTTCCGTCGCGTACAGTAGTCTTGCCATTGGAAGCACCGGTTGACTTATTCAAAAGAACTGTACATGCAAAGTCATACGCAAAAGGTGTAGGTTCGTCAGACGACTCTACAACAGGTGTAAGCATGAGCTTTCTGATCATACCATTGGTTCTGCTTGCGTGTTCCGCCGTAGTAGAGCCTTCGTTTACAGTTACGAACATATAGTAATTGCCTGCAAGGAGATTTACACGCTCTGCAAGTTCATCTTTAACTGTCGGATTGGGATATGCCTCGTAAGATGCGATATGCATCACATCAGCCGCCGGGTCATCCATCGAGGATGCCCCTATTGCTGCAGAAATGTCTGCAATTTTTGTAACATCCCAGCCTTTCTCCGTGACAACGGCCTGACTTACGAGATATACATCTGTCTTCTCACCGAAAGCGTATATATTATGCCCTTCAACTGACGGAGAATATGTTCCGTCTGCCGGAATATTGATGCTGAACACCACTGCATTGGAGTTAACCGTTTCTTCCTTGTTCGCAGTATAGAAAAGCAAACCGTTTTCCTGGAATGCTGTAGTATTTACGCCCGGTTGCGCAACATATGTCCAGGGAGCTGATAAATTACTGTCAATAACAAAGTTCTTGACATTTCCATCGCGTACGGTAGTCTTGCCATTGGATGCACCGGTTGACTTATTTAAAAGAACTGTACATGCAAAGTCAAACACAATAGGTGCAGGCTCATCCGTATCTACCGCAAGTGCAAACGTCGGAAGCATTCCGACAAGCATTGCAACCGCAAGGATGAGAGATAATATTCTTTTCATAAAGTACCTCCGTTTTCTTTAGCACTATGAATTTAGTCCTTCACAGGGATAATGCGAACATTATCCCTGTAAAATTTTAATCACTGTATACTACTTTGTATTCGCCGCCATCAAGATAAATCATATATCCGAGTGCGTTATCGTATTCATCATTTGCAGGCTTTGCGATAAACTGGCCGTGGCTTGCGTTTTTCTTGCTTGTCGCCTTATACTTACAGCTGTCTACCGACATATTCTCGCCGTTGCCAAAGAGAATACCTACTTCAAGGATTGTTTTTCCGCCTGCATCGTATTCTATCATATATGCGCCGTCCTTCACGTGTTCATCAAGAACTACAAGCGGCTGTGCCGTACCTGCAGCACTTGTAATCTCGCCGACGTTATTCCATACATAATAGATATATTCTGTTCCGTAGCCTACGGGGATACCATCACGGGACCAGACAACGGGAGTATCGGAGGTTCTTGTAACCGTTGCATCGTACTTAAGGTTCTTTTCACCGTCAACCGTGAAGGTGTCTTCCGTATCTTCGAAAACTGCTACCGCACGGGTGACCGGCTTGTCAAGAACTGTTTCCGAAAGGAGCTTATCCTTTGCGGTGTACCAGTTAAGGAACTTAACCCCGGTGAGTTCCGGAGCATCAGGTGTCGTAACTGCGCCATCAACAACCTCAGCGGTTGTGATATATTCGCGGTTTCCGTTGAAAAATTCAACTGTTGGTGCGGAAGTGTCCTTTGTGTAAACAGCTGTAAGGTAAGTATTCGTGATAAGCTTATAGGTAAACTCTGCATCAGAGGAAACGAACTCACCATTTTCTTCCGTTCCGCGTACCCAGCAACGGAAGGTATAGCCCTTAATCTCCTCTGCTGAAAGTTTCACATCAGTGCCACGAGTATTTGTGGCATCTATCTCTATATAATCATTAACATTATTTGCAGTTGCAAGTGAAACAACGCTGTAATCCGGCTCGACGGTTATATCAATGCTGTCAGTATACTGAACCCCATCTACAGTTGCCGTTGCCTGAATAGTTGCCGTACCTTTCGCAACACCCGTAACAACGCCGTTAGTATTCACTTTTGCAATGGTAGAATCTGAGCTTGTGTATGCAATGTCTGCCGGAATGTTTTTTCCTGCCTCGTTTGCGACAAGTGCAGAAAGCGCCATCGCCTTACCGATTTTTACGGTAGAACTCGGTGCAGAGAGAACAACTCCCGTCTGAGGCGTAAGGGTGATACCCGTTGTTTTGAACTGAGTACTATAATGAGTTGAAGCCCCATCGCCCTTAACAAGGTTCATAAAGATATAATATTCACCCTTGTCAAGGTAAACATTGTCATATTCCCCAGGCAACATTTTGCTGCCGCTTCCTACCCATCCATTCTGTGAAGCAATAAGCTTTACTTCGGGGTCTGCAAGAACATCTGCGATATTAAGCGCACTCGAACTCATCGACCATTTACTGTCTGCATACGAAACCGGAACAACATAAACATTGAGTCTTCCTTGATATACATACGTTAAGTACTCCATAGACGGCTTATATATTCCGGAATTTTCAAGCTTTGCCTTTAAAATGAACGCGTTATTCCCAAGGTTTCCGGTGACGACTTTGAAGAACATACCACCATTTGCTTTGGGATATATGTAATACACGTCTTTGCCACCGCTTTTATCAGAATTTATCGCGTTGACATACATCCATTTACCCGTTGATACACTACTATCAAGCAAGTCATAATCCTTCATAGTATTCATCGTGATATAAGAAGCTTCCGTTTTTTCTGCCAAAGCCTCCGTAGTGAACGAATATACGACAGGTGTAAGAGCAGGTGCTGCATCCTCTGATGTAAGGATAAGCTTTCTGATCATAGCATAAGTTCTGTTTGCATGTTCAGATGGCGTAGAACCTTCGTTTGCAGTTACTAACATATAGTAGTCACCTGCGGTAAGATATACATTTTCTGCAAACTTATGGTCTGCCTCTGTTGCCAGGTTATATGTATCATAAGAAACTAAATGCTTTACAGAAGCCGTCGGGTCAATCATAGAATGCTCAGCAAGCGCAGACTGCAAACCATCAACCTTCGTTACATCCCATCCCTCTGCAGCAGCAACAGCCTTGCTTATAAGATATATATCCACTTTCTCTCCGTATTCATATGTGTTGAGACCAACTACCGACGGAGAATATGTTCCGGATGTCGGAATGTTAATAGATAATACTATTGCATTGGAATTTTCAAGCTCATCTTTATTGGCAGTGTAAAAGAGAAGGCCGGTGGGCTGAACATATATAGAATTCACACCCGGATGCGCCACATACTTCCAAGAGGCCGAAAACTCCTCGTTAACAGTATAAAACTTGAGATTTCCGTCACGCACAACAGTCTCGCCATTAGAAGTTCCATCAGACTTCAAAAGAGCTGTACACGCAAAGTCATACTCCAGCTTTAACGGCTCTGCCACTGATGCAAATGCCGTCGGAAGCATACCTCCTATCATGCATATTGTGAGTAAAAGCGCGAAGAATTTCCTGAGTTTCATTTTAAATTCCTCCTTAATATAAAAGGTATAGTTACCTTATGATATAATTCTATTATTTTTCCTATATCAATTCAACGCGTCCTTGTTACACATCGGGCAAAATCAAATCTTGACAAGCAAAGCAAAAGATGCTATATTCTGTATCGGATGGTGAACATTATGCTTCCTCTTTTCAATAATACAACATACCTCGACAGAATTCCGATACGCGTTTCAACACAAGCCGTGCGTCACACGGATTATTTTCATTTTCACAGACGTATACAATTATGTTTTGTCCTGTCCGGAAAACTGAAACACACCATATGTGGAAAAGAATATATCCAACAAGCCGGCTCATGCGCTTTTCTGCTCCCCTATATGCCGCATATAATAGATTCGAGCGAATCTGATGACACTCCGATAATCGCGCACATATGGTTTCATGAGGATTTTCTCAAAGATCGCGGATATATTTTTTCATCCTATGGTGAATGGGCGAACTTTAACGGATATAAAATCCCAGTAGTTTCAGATTTTTCAGATCACGGAGATACACCAATACAGGTTATGCACGAGCTCATAAACGAATTTGCACAAGAGAAAAAACTGTCCTTCAAAAAAATGGCACATCTCACCGCAGAACTGTTTTCGCTTGCGTGCACAGAACCGATAACAAGCAAAGAAGATGCGCTTTTTAAAAAACAGCTTGACGGCATCGATAGCGCGATAAATTATATGGAAGAGCATTTCAGCGAAAAGCTTTCGTTGGATGATCTTTGCAAAATCGCCGGGATGTCGCGCCGCTCTTTCACTTCTCACTTCAAACGAATTACCAATCTCACCCCACTGCAATATATTCTTTCAATACGGCTTCAAACTGCATTCAAGCTTATTGCGGAAACAGATATGTTATTTGATGAAGTAGCACACAGCACAGGGCTCGGAAATCACTCCAACCTTGCGCGTGTATTTATCAAAAACCTCGGAGTTACGCCTTCCCGTTTTGCTGAAGATTACATCAGGAACACAAGCCATTCGCATACATTCTCAACAGAAAGCCGATACAGGTGGCTTACTGAGCTGTAATCTTTTTTAAGTGCATAAAAAATGTAGACATACGCCGGTATGTCTACATTTTTGTTTATAAATCCTATTTTACTCTTGCATACGCAGATTCATATGCGGCAAGAAGCTTATCAAGATTCATGCTGTTGAGATTTTCAACAAAAGCATCGAATCCGGATATCGGCTCCTGCTTTAGAACAAACTTTGTGAGCATTTCCTGTGCATAGTTTGTAATCGCGGTCTGATATTCATCAACAACCTTCTGCTCTTCTTCATTAAATGCGAGCGTGATGTTCGGGTTTGCGTAAGGCATCGTGTGCTCGAGAACCATATCACGTGTTTCTGCAATATCAGAAGATTCGAAAGCAAGAATTGCATCCGGATCCATTCTTAGAAAAGAACCATATGTGCCGAAGCCATAAAGAGTATTTGCTTGAGTGCCTGCTTCGTCAAGAATGAACCGTTTCTCGCCGTCCACGATCTCATAGGTTTCACCTTCTTTACCCCAGCTCGTGCGGAGGCTTCCTTCGTCACTGTAAAACCAGTCTACAAACTTGGCGGCATTTGCCATGCTTTCTTCGTCACCGGTGTTTGTTATCGTAAGACCTGTCGGGTCTACATTATATCTGTTGACCATCGCAACGCCATACTCCGGATCTGCTACAGGCGGAACCATCGCATGAAGATCAAATTCAGGATTATTCGGACGTGCAAGAGAATTAAAGAAGTCGATGCGTGTCTGATACTCCGGCATAATGAAGCCTCGGTCTGTTGTTATAAGCTCCTGCCAAGTTGTGTTGTTAATCGTCATAAAATCAGATGGTATAAGCTTCTCATCTACCATCTTGATATAGAAATTGAGAACATCGCGCATCGTCTCTTCTGTTGCGCCATAACACCACTTTTCTGCGTTGTAGTCATAATAGAAACCTGTGCACCAATACGGCTTCCATGACGCACCTGAAACATCGAGGTTTGAAAAGCTTTGACGCATACATAACGGATAAGCATCAGGATAGAGCGCCTTAAGCTTCTTACATACCTCATAAAGCTCATCAAAGGTCTTTGGTGTTTCCAGACCGTGCTTGTCAAAAATATCCTTGCGATAGAGCCACGCACGCACATTCTGGCTTCTCTCGCGCCCACTTACCGGTGCATAGTAGATCTTGCCATCGGCACTTTTGCGCGTTTTTACAACATTTTCATATTCGTCTTCGGAGAGGCTTTCCACCCAAGCCTTATAATTCGGCATATACTCAGCCATGTCATCAAGAGCAACAAGAGCTCCCTGCATTACATATTTTTCCGTGTCAGGCTTGTATGTAAAACTGACAACATCCGAAAGTGTATCCCTTGCAGCAAACATAAGCGGATACTTTGTGCCTGCGTCTGTTCCCGGGAAGCAGGTAACGTTGAGGGTTACACCTGTTCCCTCTTCGATATACTCCCAGACCTTCCAATCCTCAAGATACGGCCAGCTCGGATGCGATGTGATCGTAATATCGATAACATCATCCTTCGTAAGAGGATCATTTGTTGCAATCTTGCCACCATTGCCACCGCCTGTGCACGCGCAAAGAGCAAACAGCATAATGATTGCCAATGAAAATGCCAAAAATCTTTTCACTATACTTTACCTCCTAGATAAAATTATGTATATATTATAAAATTATTCGGAAACCCAATTCAAGCATAGTTGGTGTAAAATAGTCCGAAACTCTATTTGAACATCAGTATTGATTTTATAAAAAAATCGCAGTATACTTAGTTTGAAAAAACATACGGTGGTAATCACGATGATCCGAAAAATATATATTGATAACAGATTTATAGAATATGACCTTCAATTTAAAAACGTTAAAAACATCAATTTGCGAATAAAACAGGACGGCTCCGTATGTGTATCAGCAAGCCGAAAAGTTCCGCTGTCGCTTATCGATCAATTTGTAGGTTCAAAAATCGATTTTATCGAAAGAGCACTTCGCAATTTTTCATCGGGCAGAGCAAACAAAAACAGATACTTCACCGAAACAGAGCTACGCAGGATTTTAGAAGAGCTTTGTCGGGAAATATATCCATATTACAAAAAGTATGGCATAAAATATCCGGAGATAAAGTTCCGGAAAATGGTATCCTGCTGGGGAAATTGCCGTCCAAAAAAAGGAGTTGTTACCTTCAATACAAATCTTGTCTATGCTCCGCTTGAATGTGTAAGATATGTTGTTTATCATGAATTTACGCATTTTCTTCACCCAAACCATTCAAGAGAGTTTTACTCAGAGCTTGAGAAAGTGTGTCCCGAATGGAAAAACTGCAAAAGTAAACTCAAAACGATAAATATACGATGAAAGGATTTCAGCTATGCAAGATAAAATAAAGAAATTTGCGGATATGATCAACGAATGCAGTAATATTGTCTTTTTCGGTGGCGCCGGCGTTTCGACAGAAAGCGGAATTTGTGACTACCGCAGCAAAAACGGCCTTTACAACACTGTAAAGGAATATGACGTTACACCCGAAACGATATTATCACACAGCTTTTTCTTTCAATCCCCTGATGTTTTTTATGACTTTTACAGAAAATATTTTATAGTTGATGCACTGCCGAACAACGCACATAAAGCTTTGGTCGAACTTGAAGCACTTAATAAATTGAGCGCTGTTATAACTCAGAATATCGACGGTCTGCATCAGAAAGCAGGAAGCAAAAACGTTATAGAGCTTCACGGCACAGCCGGTGAATACAGCTGCTCAAAATGCAAAAGAAAAGCAACCACTTCCGTTGTTCTGGATGATATCAAGAGTAAAAAAATCCCATTATGTACCGCTTGTGGCGGAATAATTAAGCCAAAGGTTGTGCTTTACGAAGAGCCCCTTTATAACGGTGTGGCGGAAAGTGCTATATCTCATATTGAAAATGCAGATATGCTGATAGTCGGCGGTACTTCTCTTGCTGTATATCCTGCAGCCTCATTCATCAGATATTTCCGAGGAAAATATATTGTTATAATCAACAAAACCGAAACCGACTATGATTCAAATGCAGATCTTGCAATACACGAAAGCATTGGCAAGGTTTTCGCTGAAGTGATGAAGATAATTAAAAAATAACAAAGAACCGAAAAGGAGCAAACGTTTCTTTTCGGTTCTTTATATATTAACAAAAGGCTCCCCTTTTGCATAGGATAAGCTGTAAAGAGTTGTAAAACCTCTTAAATAAAGTAAGGAGAATCGTGTATTATGGGTAATCCATATATGATAAATCCGCTATACGACGAAGAAAACAACGAACGATACGACAATACCCTCCGTTGCGGAGATATGGTCGTCGGTATGGCATACGTTCCGATGCAGATGTGGGATAACATCTATGATATGAACGAAGCGCTTGCACGCGGCACACAGTTCAAGGATCTCGATAAACCTTTCTTCGGGGAGGATATATGGAAATGAAATATCAGAATCGACCTTCAACAAATATGGCGACGCAAAAATCTCGTATGATGCACAAGATCCGCGAATATGATTTTGCTATATACGAGACAGCTCTGTTTCTGGATACTCACCCAAACAATTCGAAAGCTTTGAAATATTATTCAAAGCTTCGCGCAGAACGAAACACTCTTGTCACTGAGTTTCAAAAGGAATTCAGCCCGATAACTATCTATGGCAATATGAACGAAAGCAAGTGGAATTGGATAAAGGGTCCGTGGCCGTGGGAAGGAGATTGTTAGTCTATGTGGATTTATGAGAAAAAATTACAGTATCCGGTAAAAATCAAAACCCCGAATCCGGCAGCCGCAAAAATAATAATCACGCAGCTCGGTGGACCGGATGGCGAGCTTAATGCCGCAATGAGATATTTGAACCAAAGGTATTCCATGCCGCTCGATGTTGCAAAAGGAGCACTCACCGATATCGGTACGGAAGAACTCGCACACCTTGAAATGATCGGAGCAATTGTGTATCAGCTTACACGGAATCTTACACCCGCACAAATCAAAGCAGCCGGTTTTGATGCATACTTCGTCGATCACACAACAGGAGTATATCCGCAAGCGGCCGCAGGTTTTCCGCAGACCTCAGCAAACCTGCAGGTTAAGGGAGATCCGATAACGGATCTTATGGAAAATCTTGCAGCAGAGCAGAAGGCAAGAACAACCTATGACAACATTCTGCGTCTTATGGATGATCCTGACGTTTGTGATCCGATAAAATTTCTCCGTGAGCGTGAAATTGTTCACTTTCAGCGCTTCGGTGAA
>JAFQVE010000531.1 GCA_017408185.1 Oscillospiraceae bacterium
CCACTGCCTCTTGTGAAGTTATTTCAACCGGCGCATACTTCTTACCCCATGTTGAAAATATAACAGGCTCATTATCATTCATTCTTCCGTGATCAACAACATATAGCACAGCAAAAATCACAGATATTAGCAACAATACCGCAACGACAATGAAAAGCGCTTTTTTCATTCACTTCACCTTTCTTTTCGATTGATTTGCACAAAAATATATGATTATACTAATGCTAAATCCTTGCTCTTTGAATATGCCGGATGGGTAAACAGCGTAATTTCATCTTTAGTCTCGATTTCTCGTTTGGTTAATTCTAATATCGTGTACGGGGCTTCTTGCCCGAGTGTTAAATCAACACAGTCTGAAAATGCAGAAAAAAGATGCAGACATATATCTTCATTCTTATTGTTTTTGTTGCTTTGATAAAGGAAAAGGTAAATTTTTTCATCCGGATTTCTTTCTGATGGAACAACAAGCAAGAAATCTGCATTGATGTTAGTGTAGCGTTGCGTATATACAGAGGTAACACTACTCTTGTTTTTGTCCCAACGATACATTTTTCCGGTGAATGATCTATCAAGGATGCATTCCAGCTCCTCGATCATAATTATACGGTCTTTGATTGTATATGGGGAATCGGAGGCTGTATTATATGTACCCTTGATAAAGCCATTTAAATCGGGGCTATCTTGAATATCGGAAAAGGTTATCTTTTTCTGTAAGATTTTTTTATAAACTTTCTTTTTTTGCGCTTCATTATTAGCAGTAATTACCGGAGGCTCTTTTAAATGATCTAATCCACAAACATGAGTGAACAGATAAGATCTGTTTGATAATACTGATATTTTCAGAACGGTCTTTCTTCCTAAAGTATATATATAATCATATTTCATTACGTTAGAAAAAGTAAGCGCAGCATTGTATAATATGTCTTCCATAAAGGACTCCTTGGTTACTAAAAAAGCCTTGTGAAAACTCACAAGGCCAGTTAGTCATATTTTTGTTCGGCTTTCACCTATTCGAGTCAGGGCTGATATGCAACCCTCATTAAGCTCCGGTATATATTCACTCGAATGAACATACCCTTCGTCGCTTAGCACAACACACCTGCATACGCTTCGTTGTGTGCCCGACAGCTAATGCCATCTCCTCAACAAAATATATCTGTTGGTATTAATATTATATGTTATTTTTAAATTAATGACAATGGTAATTTTGAACAAAAATAAATTTACAAATCTATGCAATTTATACATAATACTTTTAATTTTGACTAAGCGACCGGTTTAGTATCAGAATTATACCCCCAGCACCTGTGCGATGGCATCAAGGTTGTGACGTACTGCGTTTATATATGCATCCTTGTCGTTGCCGTCCTCAGCACCTGAGGTGAGCGTGTCTATACTGACCGGAGTGCAGCCTGTAACCTTGCAGATTTCACGAACCGCATCGCTGTCAAAAAGACTTTTCTGAACAAGCAGATGTGAAAACTGCGTAGCACCCGGCACGGCAAAATATTCGTCCAAATCCGCATCGGACGGAATTGTGACGTAACCTATACCAAGCTCTTTTGTGAAATACTCAAGCGAATCGTGATACACGGTAACACTCCCGTCACCAAAGCCCTCCGCACGCGCTTTTGCTTCTGCAAGAAGCGAATTAAGCTTTTCTGTATATTCGGCGGCGTTTTTTTCATACACCGCGCTGTTTATCGGATCAAGACGTATAAGCGTTCGCTTTATCTTTTCGCACTGATTTATCGTGTTTTCAATATCCATCCAGTAATGGGAATTCTGAATCTCATCCTCATCACCGATTATATTGGGAACGTCCTCACCGCACTCCAGCGTCTCAAGCCTTGGAATCCCCATTGACGTTTTTCCGACAAAGCTTTCCATTCCCATACCGCTTGCGATAAACAAGTCCGCCCCGGTCATTTTTTTAATATCATCCGGTGTAAGCTGGTAATTATGCAAGCATCCGATATCCGGGTCGATAAGGTTTACCATCGAAACACCCTCCGCGCCTTCAACAAGATTGAGCGTGGTAACATATACCGGATAAAACGACGTAACTATGCGAAACTCTTCCTCATCTTTTTTCTGCGGTGCTTTTTCCGTACAAGCGCAGAGAGAGAGCGAGAGACAAAAAGAAAGAAGTAAGCAAATAAGTTTTTTCATTATCAGAGAGACAAACCTTTCATATAATTTTTAAGCCATTCGGAAATCTCCGGATTCGCAAGTGCAAGCTGAATGGATGCTTCCATATATCCACAGATATTTCCGGAGTCAAAGCGCTCTCCTTCAAAATCAAGAGCGAGCATACGTTCCTTCCTGCAAAGAAGGTTCAGGGCATCGGTAAGCTGAATTTCACCGCCAAATCCCGGCTGCGCATTCTCAAGCAGCTCATATATTCCGCTCGTCAGCACATATCTACCGAGTATTGCATAATTTGAGAGAAGCTTATCCGGAGTCGGCTTTTCTATGAGCTGATTGACATCAAAAAGGCGGTCTTCTATCTGCTTTACCCCCAACGTGCAATACTTTGAAATTTCCGAGGTCTCAACATATTTTACTCCGACACAGCTGCAGCCATACTTCTCCGCATTGTCTGCAAGCTGTTTTGTTACCGGAACATCACTCCGCATAATGTCATCGCCCAAAAGAACGGCAAACGGCTCGTCACCGGTAAATCCGCGCGCGTGCATTACGGCATGTCCAAGCCCACGAAGCTCTTTTTGACGGATAAACGTGATGTTTGCCATATCGGCGATCGCACGCAACTCACGGCGGAGCTCTGTTTTGCCCGACTTTTCAAGGCGATCCTCAAGCTCGGGTGAGTAGTCAAAATAATCCTCAATTGCGCTTTTGCCGCGGCTTGTGATAATGAGGATATCTTCGATCCCGGAGTCAACCGCTTCCTTAACTATGTAATGTATTGCCGGACGTCCTGCAATACATATCATTTCCTTTGGCACAGACTTTGCCGCCGGAAGCATTCTTGTTCCGAATCCCGCAGCAGGGATAACAGCCTTCTTTACCTTCATTTATTTTTCCTCCCAAACACTTTTTCCATAACCGAAAAGAGCGGAATACCGAGACCGTAACACGCGATAACCTCTCCGGCTCCAACGGTCATAATGTTATACCACAGCGGTACAGTCTCCGCCTCCGGCAATATTATATATGTAAGCATAATTCCGACAAGGACGGCGTTTGATATTACCGTCGGCAACGGAACAAGCCACTTTATACGTATTTTGCGTGTAAGAACAACAGCAATAAACGTTGCAAGCGTTCCGATAAGGACGTCCCACGGCAGCGTAACGCCCATAGTAACACCAACAAGGTTTGCGACAAAGCAACCCACGGTCAGCCCCCACACCGCCTCCGGCATAAAAAACGGCAGGATGCAGAGTGCTTCGCTCACTCGCACCTGAACAGGCCCGTAAGACAGCGC